>NZ_VKLR01000063.1:0-1894 GCF_007280595.1 Psychrobacter sp. YGAH215
TTTACTCAAAAAAGAACAATAAGTCGAGTTCTAGCAACAGCAGCAGCACAATGATTGGTACTAGACGAAGACTAAGTCTCAAGGATGGTAGTAGCAGTTCTCTTAAGTAAGTAAGTGTTATAAATAGCAATGTTTTGGATAATCAAGATTCAATTTTTTGGTCAGAATTTGAGAAAAAGTTGGCCGAAAAAAATGCAAGAAACGGGGTGATCATGAAAATAGCAACGCACAAAAAGTCAAAAGACAGTAGAGAAGCTTTAGAATAAGCAGTAGGAGTTGTCTGAATTGAGTTGGTATTGTTATTTTGAGTTTTGGCAATTTAAGTTGTGTTTTTTTTGGCCGGAATTTACGAAAAAATCAGCTGAAAAAAAGACAAGACTCGGGGTAATCATGAAAATAGCAACGCACAAAAAGTCAAAAGACAAAGGAAAAGCTTCAGAATGAACAGTAGGAATTGTCTAAATTGAGTTTGTATTGTTATTTAGAGTTTTTCAAGTTGAAGTGTAAATTTTTGGTCAGAATTTACGAAAAAGTCGAGACAAAAATTAGTTCTAGTTAGGGTTGAAATGAAGTCTACTCTGAGATTCAAACAATGAACAACTGCACAGCAAGGAGTAGAGTTTTAAGTTGGAGATTTTGCAGGGGGGTAGAGTAAGGGTCGGAGAAGAAGCTGGAGAGTACAGTTTTAGTGTAGGAGCAGTGGGGGCTGTTTTTGAGTTTTTGGGTGGAAAAGTCAAATTTAAAAAGGAGCTAAACAAACCAGAGCTAACAATGGAACTGGAACTTTATTATAAAGCTTGTTAGATAGCGCAGTTGACTGTTTTGGAGGCAGTTGGTTGTGTTAGCTTTGGAAAGCAAGGTACGGGAACCTTGAGTGTGACTGGGACACGTCAGCAAAAAAAAAGATGGCAGAAAACATCACTTTTCTTCTTCAACGGCAATTCAACAAAAAATCAATCAATCAGATAATCAGTCAGAGGAAATGAAGTATGCAATTGTGAATGCTGCTATGAGTTGCTAGATATTCAAGAAAAGGTCAAAACAGCAGGGTGACAGAAGAAAAATTTAAATTCAAAGTTGTCAAATCAGATGGAGTCAAGTGAAGGATAACAATTGCAAAGGCAAGATCAGGCTAAGAATTTAAGACAGTTCGAGAATGAAAAAAACGTCAATGGAATGTTTGAGTGAAATAACGCCAGGCATGTTGGACAGAGAAAAGGGTAATGAAGAACAAAAGGGATCGGGAAGTACTGAGGGAATGGACAAGAGAGTGAGCGGGGGATTGGAAGCTGGATTTGAGAAAGAAAATTCAGAGAATGAAAAATGATGGGAAATATTTTACGCCGAGCAAGGTGATCAGGAGAAACTGAAATTATGTTCGAACTCGGAAGATGAGAGGAGGGACCGGGCAGAAGGCAGAGGATTGAACGAGAGTCGTGGCAGGGCAAGTGGACGAAAGGGGTAAGTGATAGCAGGAGATAGATGTGTATAGATTATAATGGAATGGCGATTTTTGTAACTTTCTTAGAGAACTAGAAGAGGAAGTAATGGCGGGTCAATGAACATCGCAACAGCAAAGCAGCGAGATCATATTAGAACTTTTTTAAGACTGCAAAAAAAGAGAGCACGGGAGTAAGAGCGACTTTTTCTTAGCAGAATATAGACTCTTCAATCAAGACTGTAGAGCAGAAGCAGTGAGCCTGGTCTGATTTTGAGCAGTTTGTTGGTCAGATCTAGTGTCTTTTTTAGTTTAGTTTTACAAAGTTTTCGATCGAAAAAAGAACGAAGACCGGAAATCTGGAGACAGGAGGAGCACAGAAATCGGTGGTAAACTCAAAATAAGACTCAGTAGGGGTAGTAGGGGCACTCTAAATAGAGTTTGCGTTGTTATTTT
>NZ_VKLR01000064.1:0-1293 GCF_007280595.1 Psychrobacter sp. YGAH215
TGGAATCTATACTCTATTGGCACTAATAGTATTAACAATCATTGCCATTTTGCTACTAACAACCTCAAAAGAAATAGTTATAATCTCATAGATACTGAATATGACGGAACTATTGACATTCTCTCCCAATTTGTAAACCATGCTTCATTGAAATAAGAATTACTCTCATTATTAATATTCAATCATAGACAAGTAGTCTTGGGATAATCAAATCCATCACCAAATTCATCTTCATCACCAGCATTAACACTGATAGAAGTTATGTTTCTAAAATTTCATGAATGGTCAATTTTCAAATGTTGTAAGAACCTTCCTACTTCACTAAAATTTCTTGGACGATTTTCCCAAATTATTCTTCAACAGGTTTGACAGTTCCCAGTACAATTTGATAATCAAACAAAACTCATTTTGTTCTTAGACAGCCGAAGGGCAATCCATAAGTATTTTTTATGATTGATTAGTAGTAGAAGATATTATTAATAATCGTGGCAACCTGCCTGTCCTCAAATACCACGGGCAGCATTTATAATTGCTGACACTGGAACACCCAATTTTTCGATCAATATTTGATACAGAAAACCAAAATAGAACACATTTTCATCAATACCATGTCATCTATCTTCGAGTGTATATATCATTTTAATTGATTCATGTAGTTTATAAGAGAGTAAGGTGGATAATAGGTAAGAATAAATTTTAATATAGGAGAAGTTTTTGTGCTGTTTTTTTTTTGGACGTAGACATCCGCATAAAGTGGCACACCATAAAAACTTTATGGAACTAGAATTCCAAATAAAATCAGACTCTTAGACCTAGTTCAGTGGACAACGACCGATGAAAGCGTTTCTTGAGGTATTAGTACAATAAGAATAATCTAATTCTGACAAACTACAGTAGTGTCTATATTATACTACCAACTATGAACATTTATTATAGTAGTAAACATTAAATTCTATATAACTACAACTAGCAATATGCTTCCAATGGGCTACCTCTCTGAATGGGCAATTCACATATGCTTATATTCCAACTTTGCTTGTTCTATCACACCCTCAGTTTGATATCCAGTTTAAACAATTTTAATTTATAGCAGTTGGTTGGCCCTTCATTATCTTAACCTAACAAGAACAACGCCAGTAATTGATTATAACCAAGTCAACATGTGCATAACACAACCATATCAGGTTATCATACCAGCCATGAATCAACACTAGTTTAAGTCACGTCACTTTCCCTTAACCAAACTCTGCGATGATGATAGTCTCTTATCAACACTTCTTTGGTGTACAGCCA
>NZ_VKLR01000065.1:0-1218 GCF_007280595.1 Psychrobacter sp. YGAH215
ATTGTGAATTAGAAAAAGAAGAAAAAAAAAGTGGTATAAAGTTGCAAAAAAAATTTGGGCGCCAAGAAGAGTTTAAATACTTTTTTAAATTTTCTCACAAATATAAAGAATTATTTGGTGGGGCTAACTGAAGTTGGTTGCAAAACTTGTCTGTGTAACTTCACAAATAAATTTAAGCGCCATATTTTAACTAAGGTGAAACACAATTAACGAGCCTATTTGTATTCATTACAACAGTAATAGAAGCAGATTATACTGTTCTTCTTATTTAAAAGGCACATAAAGCAAAATTGAATTGATCCCATAGTATTTAAAGTCAATAGTAGTAGTGGTGAGGAATAAGACAAATGTTTATTAATTGAATTACATTAGAGCAACGTCGGCTGAGTAGAAATAATCCCGCCTTGTACATTCTTGACCAGTTGTTGAACCAACCTGGTTCCAAGAATAATAATTATGGTTGGTGGTGCCTAAATTATCAATAAAGCATCAATGAATTTCATATCACACACATATATGAGAAGTACATATCAGGCAAGCGTAAATATGCATATTTTTTTAGTATGGAATAGCTAAGTAGTAAGGATAACACAATTTAGCTTGAATAGGCTATAGGTGCCTGTAACCATTTGAAACAAATAAACATCGTTGGAAGAAACTGTAGTGACTAAACAGAAAATGAATAATTACCTCTTGTTATACAATAATGCCAAATTTACCACAAACAAAAGGCATGCTTATTATTGTCTGTACATATTTTCAAACGCTTGTGGTGGTGTTGCAATACTCTTGAGATTGCTATAGTATCTCATACCTGTTATTTGACAACTAGAATACTCAATAATGTTTGTTTAGCAAAAACATAATGATATTATTGTATAGTGTCTTCTGTATGCAACAGTCCCTCCTATGATATACTCGACAACACGGCCAAAGTAGAAGTCAACAATCCATTTCCTGTAAGATCTTCACTTTCAGCATTCCCCAAAAATTGAGATGTCTCTCTATCCCCACTTCCAATTCCCTGTTCAGTAATAAAAACTTTCCGGAACAAAGCAAGTAGAAGGTCATCTATTCTGGTAATCTTGCTTCCATTATGATTTCTCGTAAATAGCTCGTTTAAGTAGATTTGCAATGGTTGAAATATACTTAGCAAATAAAACCTAACATAAGCATTATAATATTTCCATGCGTTCAATATCAAAGCTTGTAAAGATA
>NZ_VKLR01000066.1:0-1118 GCF_007280595.1 Psychrobacter sp. YGAH215
TGTTGGTGCTGATACGACCATCAAGGTTGGTTAGCGCACCGCCCACGTTGGTTGCGGTCACGGTGCCTTTGTCCAACTGATAACTTGGGGCTGTGATGGCGCCCGTCGTCGCGTTGTAAGTTGCACCGCCACCTAAGTGGCTTGCGCTGTTGCCGCCAAGTTGATTGATCTTGTCGTTACCGACGGTCGCAAGTCCTGTGAGCTGCTCATAGTTCACCGCATCAGTTGCTGTTGATCCTGCTAACACACCGGTGATCTTCTTATTGCCAGCATCAATGCCTGTCGTCGTGATGCTTGGGCCACCTGTGATGGTTAAACCAGCAGTGTCCAACTTGCTGTTGCCCGTGGTGACACTATCAAGGTTAAGCGCACGTGCCGTTTTTACTTCGTAGTTACTGGCACCCGTCACACTGTCTTTGGTTTCAGTGACTAAGATGTTCTCACCTTGGCTAACGGTGCTCTTCGCTTTGATGATATTGCCAGCATTCGCAGCAATGTCACCTGTATTCTTTGTGGTGCGGGTATCTAGGTTACCAAGCGCACCACCAACGGTGTTAAAGCTTTCAGTACCATCATTTAAGGCGTAAGTTGGCGCGGTATAAGTATCCGTTGCCACGTCATATTTGGCTCCACCACCTAAGGCAGTTAAGTTACCTGTTGAACGTTTGCTGTTGTCAGCAATGTTAATGGTATTGGTGGCGACATTGGCATTGGTCGCACTAAGTTGTTCATAGTTCACCGCATCAGTTGCTGTTGATCCTGCTAACACACCGGTGATCTTCTTATTGCCAGCATCAATGCCTGTCGTCGTAATGCTTGGGCCACCTGTGATGCTCAAGCCATTAGCGCCATAAGTGCTGCTGTTGATACCGTCAGTGACATTGGTGCCAGCACTGCTGACAGTGGTGGTTTTGGTCCCATCAGTAATGGTAACGCCTGCGCTGTTTAAGGTGCTATTGCCCGCTTTGATGCTATCGACCGTCAAGTCTTTGGCAGTAGCAATTTGATAGTTGGTTGAACCATCTGTATTGGTCGATGAGCTGACTTCAATGTTGTCACCTTTAGTCACCGTGGTTTTGGCTTTGATGATGTTGCCAGCATTCGCAGCAATGTTATCT
>NZ_VKLR01000067.1:0-2626 GCF_007280595.1 Psychrobacter sp. YGAH215
ATCTGGGTGTCTTACGATGTTGTGAGGCTGGCCTAATAGTTCTTCCTCAGTGAAACCACTGATTTTAATGAAGTCAGGATTAACGTACGTGATATGGCTTTGAGGGGAGGTAGTCGAAAGAATATTGGCATCTTTTGGGGCACTGTTGCAAATAGTCGGTGGTGATAAACTTATCATCCCCTTTTGCTGATGGAGCTGCACATGAACCCATTCAAAGGCCGGCATTTTCAGCGTGACATCATTCTGTGGGCCGTACGCTGGTACTGCAAATACGGCATCAGTTACCGTGAGCTGCAGGAGATGCTGGCTGAACGCGGAGTGAATGTCGATCACTCCACGATTTACCGCTGGGTTCAGCGTTATGCGCCTGAAATGGAAAAACGGCTGCGCTGGTACTGGCGTAACCCTTCCGATCTTTGCCCGTGGCACATGGATGAAACCTACGTGAAGGTCAATGGCCGCTGGGCGTATCTGTACCGGGCCGTCGACAGCCGGGGCCGCACTGTCGATTTTTATCTCTCCTCCCGTCGTAACAGCAAAGCTGCATACCGGTTTCTGGGTAAAATCCTCAACAACGAGAAGAAGTGGCAGATCCCGCGATTCATCAACACGGATAAAGCGCCCGCCTATGGTCGCGCGCTTGCTCTGCTCAAACGCGAAGGCCGGTGCCCGTCTGACGTTGAACACCGACAGATTAAGTACCGGAACAACGTGATTGAATGCGATCATGGCAAACTGAAACGGATAATCGGCGCCACGCTGGGATTTAAATCCATGAAGACGGCTTACGCCACCATCAAAGGTATTGAGGTGATGCGTGCACTACGCAAAGGCCAGGCCTCAGCATTTTATTATGGTGATCCCCTGGGCGAAATGCGCCTGGTAAGCAGAGTTTTTGAAATGTAAGGCCTTTGAATAAGACAAAAGGCTGCCTCATCGCTAACTTTGCAACAGTGCCAGTCTTGCTCAATTCAAATCTTCAGGCTTATGGGTTACTACTCATGCTTGGTTAAATGACCGTTTCCTTTTGCCGGAATCCCAACAGAAGAACTTGGCAGAGTTGAAACGATCTTTCCTTGATCCTGCACTCAAGCAGATAAAGAAGCGTCCGGAAAAGTTCATTGTCTACTGCGATGATCTGGCCTTTAATGCTGAAGATGAAAACTATCGCAGCTTAAAAAGTGTACTTGATGGCTCATTACAGTCAGGTACAAGTAATTTTATTATTTATGCAACCAGCAACCGTCGACATCTGTTACCAGAATTTATGCATGAGAACACGCCAGTGACTCGTGTAGATGTACCGCAATATACCGAGTTGCATCCACAAGAAGCCATTGAGGAAAAAATTTCACTCTCGGATCGTTTTGGAATGTGGCTTTCATTCTATCCAATGGATCAAAACCTGTATTTAACCATTGTAGAACACTATCTTGCTAAAACAGATATGCCAATGAATGACGAAGCCCATGCTGAAGCCCTACGCTGGTGTCAGGCACGTGGTCAACGGTCAGGACGTGCCGCCTATCAGTTCTCTAAACACTGGATTGGATCACAACAACTAAAAGCACTGTAAAATTTTAAACTAGAAAAATTAACAGGTTTCATTATTAGTCAGATTATAAAAGGCCCATTTATCTCAAATGGGCTTTTTATAAAATTAGAGTTTCTGTCAAGCTCTTAAATAATATTCAGCTGTTTTAATGATTTCATCAATAATTCATTACGTATAGATGCCGGCATTTCTGACCGCATTTCCATATTTAATGCAAAAGCGACAATTTTTCCATCTGGCTGCTCAACCCAGCCGGTCAACCAGCCCACTTGTGGTTTTATATCCATTGCCCAACCAGTCTTTCCAAAAATTTTGTAGCCATTACTCTCTTCTAAAAGAAGCATATTTTTTACATTAGCCTGCACTTTTTCACTAAATGGAAGCTGTGTATGTGCTAATTGGGAAACAAACTCTACCTCTTGAATAGGCGTAACCTTTAATGGTCCTACCAACCAGAAATTATCAACCTGCTGTCCAATTTCAGCATTACCGAAACCAATACGTTTTACTTCTTTTTGCATGAGATCAAGACCGATACGTCGCGCAAGTTCCTGATAGACTGGGACTGCAGAAAGCTTCATGGCTTCTCCTAGTGTCATGTCTTTTTCCCAAGCGGTAAATGACCTTTTCTCGCCCTTCCATTTAAATATTTCATTAATATCCGTTTTCTGGTTCTCCAATCCGATCAGGGCATTCAACATTTTAAATGTAGAGGCTGGCACATATTCTGTATTTGCGCGGCTTAGAGCATTACCATATAGATTAATTTTTTTATCTGTTTGAATAACCAGCACACCTGAGGTGTTTTTTTCATCAAAGTATTGATGAATCACCTGATTATGTCCTTGAACAATCTGACTCGGGGTTTCATTTATTAAATTATGCTGAACCGTACAACCAGAAAGAAAAAGAGAAGCAACCACATAGCAAGTAAAATATTTATTCATTTTAAACACCAGATCAATAGAAAATAAAAAAGAGCTCTGTACACGACAAAAATAGATAACTCATTGAAATAATGTCATAATAATTGTTTTCTAACGACGAATACTATGACACATCTCAATGAGT
>NZ_VKLR01000068.1:0-1059 GCF_007280595.1 Psychrobacter sp. YGAH215
ACTCTGGCTGGTTAGCCAGAAGTTGTATTGGCCTCAGAACTGGGTGAGACAGCAGGACCAATCATGTCGCCAGTGGTGAACCTGGCACAGCCAATTCAATTGACTGCTACCCAAAACCCTTGAGCTTCTTGTAGAGTGGTCCAGAGTACTGGGCCCTGACTTCCGGTGTTGTTACCAGCATAGCCATACTACGGGTTTTGGCTTTAGACCCTGCTCTGGGATTGGCCATTTCCCTTGAGCTTAGGGACGTCAGCCATTGACCCTGGCCCTGACCCTGGCCCTGGCCCTGGCTCTGGCTCTGGCTCTGGCTCTGGCTCTGGCTCTGGCTCTGGCTCTGGCTCTGGCTCTGGCTCTGGCTCTGGCCCAAGCTTGATCTCAGCCCCAGCCCTTGTTCCCGCCAGCCCAGATTTTCTGGCCAAGGGTGGCAGTAGACCAGTCCCCAGGATGTAAGTTGGTACTAGAGAATGGTACAAGCGTTGGCAACCGGCACAACCGTATCCCAGGATCGGATAAACCGTCCCAGCGGTGGCTCTCGTACCCCCACTTTGCACCTAGCACCCTGCTTAGGAGAGATGCGCTGCACTATGAGAAGAGTTTCGAATCCGTGGATCTCCAACTACATCTTCCTCGGACCTAATCCTTCCTCCCAATAGCACCATCCATAACATCGTATCTCCTATCCCCCAGAATATCCTCTCCTATACCAAGTATACAAGTAATATATACCTTTTCATTCCAGCAAATAAGACTTCAAAATCAGCTTTTAAAGACCAATATGATACAGCAGCAACTTGTTTATTATTTTTTTATTTCTTTTTGATCGTTTTTGATCTTTTTTCTATTTTTTATATCTTGTATTGTATTTTTTTATAGTTTGTTTAATATTGTTTTGTCTTTTTTTAAATTTCTATTGCATTTTTGCATATTCTTTATTTTGTTTTGCGTTTTTGCATCTTTTTTATTTGTTTTTATTTGACAGTTCGATAATATAACTTCTTTATAATATATTAAATAACACCTCAGTAACACCTTGACTATTTGATAAATCTTCAAATTGTG
>NZ_VKLR01000008.1:0-150570 GCF_007280595.1 Psychrobacter sp. YGAH215
AAGCAGAGTTATGAAAATACAGTCGCTCTTGCTTGTGCTTATATCTGGCTCAAATTATGAATGTTCAACACGCCCTAATTTATTAAAAAATAGAGCTTTAATCGATGAAAAAAATTTTAGCGCCATAACCGGAAGCTATAAAAATGGGAAGTCTCATGACAAGACATTCTTTCTTCAGGAACTAATATGCGGATATTCATTATATTATTCAAGTGGAGTTAATAAATTAGCGATAAAACTTAACAATAGCACTATAAACGGTAAAAAACGCCTTTGTTTTGGCTGACCCAGTGACAAAAAGTGCTATAAGAAAAGATTGCGCCTAAGCAGCATTTTCTGTATTTGACGCAAAATATTAATATTAACGCTTAATAAACTTAGTGCTTCAACTGAGAAAAAACAATTGTAGGTAAATAAAACTGTTTGATTATCAAGCGGAGCTTAATGGTTAGGCTGGGTTATCAATGTCAATAAAAGTCACGGGCAAGCCAAATTGCTCAGCCAGTAGTTCGCCCAACGCTTGAATACCGCCGCGCTCGGTCGCATGGTGACCGCAGGCAAAATAATCAATGCCAAGCTCGCGGGCGCTATGGGTAGTGCGCTCTGATATTTCACCAGAAATATAAGCATCACAGCCCATCAGCGCTGCTTGCTCAATCATATCTTGCGCGCCGCCTGTACAGATACCCACGCGTTCAATTAATCTGCTGTCCGCTTGCGTAGGCTCAGCGTTGGGTGCGGCGTTATAGGCAGCGGGAATGTGTAACGGTATTCGTCCGAGGGCAGCGGTAATCTGGGTAATAAGGCTTTGAGCGCTTTGCGGCTGGCAGCTGGCAATATTGCCAACCGGATACGACTCATGAGGATAAAGCGCGCCGATGATATTCATATCGAGTAACTCAGCGAGTTTGGCATTATTGCCAATAATAGGATGGGCATCGAGTGGCAGGTGGTAGCCAATCAAAGAAATGCCATGCTGCATCAGTTTGCGGATACGTTGACCTTTCATGCCTGTGATGGTCTCAGGCTCGCCTTTCCAAAAATAGCCATGATGCACCACGATAGCATCGGCGTTATCAGCAATCGCGGCATCAATCAACGCCTCACAGGCGGTGACACCGGTGACAATACGACCGATAGGTCGCCCGCCATCTACTTGCAAGCCATTTGGTGCATAGTCTTTAAAGGCTGCTGCTGATAAGTAGTCGTCACAAAAATCCGTCAAAGCTTGTGCGCTAATCGTCTTATTTGGCGTTTGGCTTGAAAACTGACTTGAGAACTGATTTGAAAGCTGGTTTAAGGTTTCGGTCGAGCTATTGTGTTCGGTCATGGTCTTTCCTTATAATTGTTGCCGTTACGGACGGTTCTTGATTGTTTGTTATTTACAAATTTCAAGCGTTCAATGCAGTAAGTATTGCCGCTAAATAAGCAAAATATCTGTTTATAATTAACTTTGCTCTAAGTCGTTAGGGTGTTTAATAGCGCCATTTTAGCATGGCGCTGTAAAAGAGTAGATAACGCGGATAACTGAAACGGTACACGATACGTTACTATTTATCGATGTTGCCAGTTATAATTTGCATACCTGAATCTATATGATCTGTCGTGCGTTCAATCTTGTCTTAGGTATTATTAGGCATCATTGCCCAACGAGAAGCGTTTGCGTATAGTCATCATTCATTCACTGTTTTTACCAAACTGTTTTCACAAAACTATTTTTAAAATAGAGAGGTTTTTATATGTCGTCATCTAGGAATACCAATAACAAGGCCGGCGCGTTAACGTGGTTGCCTTGGGTTTTGTTGCTGATAGTGTTTGCAGCGTTTATTTGGTTGTTTACGAGTATGAAGACGGCATCAGAGCAAGCATGGGAGCCGCCTAGAACGACGCCTGCCGAGCAGCAAGCGTCAGCGCCGGCGTCCGATACACCAGCACCGATTGCCTCTTATCATAATAGCGTTGCTCGCGCGTCACAATCTGTCGTCAATATCTATACTACGCAGACGATGGCCGAACACCCTTATATGAACGATCCAGTATTGCGCCGATTTTTTGAGTTTCATGGTGGGCCGTCCCAAGAGCAGGGCAATACCAACTTGGGTTCTGGGGTCATTGTTTCAGAAGATGGTTATATCGTGACCAACGCTCATGTCCTTGAAAAAGCTGATGAAATTACGGTGGCCTTTAATGATGGGCGCAAGAGTCGTGCGAAATTGATTGGTACCGATCCAGACAGTGATTTGGCAGTGATTAAAGTTGATATGACTGATTTGACGCCCCTTGGTTTCCGTAAAGACCCTATCCGTGTTGGCGATGTGGCATTGGCGATTGGTAATCCATTCGGGGTTGGTCAGACGGTGACGCAAGGTATTATCTCGGCGACAGGGCGAACAGGACTGGGCGTTAATAAGTTTGAAGACTTTATCCAAACCGATGCGGCGATCAATCCGGGTAACTCAGGTGGCGCGCTGGTTGATGCTTACGGCGAGCTTATTGGTATTAATACCGCTATTTACTCGCGCTCTGGTGGTTCGATGGGTATTGGTTTTGCCATTCCTACTGCCATCGTTGAGCAAGTGATGAATGCGATTATTAAAGATGGAAAGGTTAGCCGTGGTTGGCTCGGTATCGAAATCCAATCGCAGCTACGCGACCCAACCCAGCTTGAAACTTCAACTGGGGTCGAAGTATTTAATGTCGTGCCTAAAAGTCCAGCAGCTAAGAGTGGCTTACGCATTGGCGATATCATTTTGTCAATCGACGGTATTGAGATGACCGATGCCAATACCTTAATCCAGTATGTCGCTCGTAAAGCACCAAATACCACGCTTAACGCTCAAGTCCTGCGCCAAGGCAAAAACAAGCAAGTAAAAATCCTGCTAGAAGAGCGTCCAGCGCAAGAGCCAATGGCGCGCCCTGTTATCATTCACGATGAAACGCTAGGTGGTATGGGCGATCCTAGTCTACAAAATGATGGAGAAGAAGTGCCAATGATGTCAGAAGCGGAGCGTGACCGTATGCGCGAAGAGCTATTGCAGTTATTTGAAAGAGATGGCGCACCTTTATAAAAGTATGGTTTACACATATTACTGTGGAATTTAAAAAATAAAAAAAGCGCGCTATTTTGAAGATAGCGCGCTTTTTTATTAGCATGTTTTTTTAATCATAACTCTATAAATTTGGCAGCTACTTTTCTATTAGCTCGTGATTGATATAAATGACGCCTTGCACGCGGCAGCAGCAGGGCAATATTTCGTCTTCTTCAATCATAGCAAGCGGCTCAAACGGATAATCAATAACGTGTGAGCTGGCGATGCGCTTGATGCGGCAACTGCCACAATAGCCTTCCTTACACTGATAATTGATATCGTGTCCGGTGCGTAGCAATCCATCGAGCAGACTTTCGTCATCATGCAAGTAGAATTGCTTCTTACTCGTCATTACCCAAGTCATAATTCAACCTTATCTTAATTTTCCCATCGCATGTAAAGTTGTCTTTAATGGTACTTTTTAATCATAAAATCTTACTAAAACGATAGCGGCCTAACCTTAAAATAGTAAGATTAAGCCATGACAATAATGTGTGTAAAGTTAAACGTTTAAAGTTCAAAATCGTCAAAGTCGCTATTGGATAAATCTGAATCAATTTGACCGACCAGGTACGAGCTGATTTCCGTTTCTTGCGGCGCAACTTGCACGTTATCAGACGACAACCAAGTATTAATCCATGGAATAGGGTTTGATTTTGAGTTCGGGAACGCGACTGGCAAGCCAACCGCTTCCATTCGTAAATTGGTGATATATTCGATATATTGGCAAAGGATATCTTTATTTAAGCCGATCATTGAGCCGTCTTTAAACAGATAACCCGCCCATTCTTTTTCTTGCTGCGCCGCTTTGGTAAAGATTTCGATGCTTTCTGCATAGCATTCATTGGCAATCTCAACCATTTCTGGATCGTCACGACCATTACGCATCAAGTTTAGGATATGCTGCGTACCGGTTAAATGCAGCGCCTCATCACGGGCGATTAATTTAATAATCTTAGCGTTACCTTCCATCAGCTTACGCTCAGCAAAGGCAAACGAGCAGGCAAATGACACATAAAAACGAATGGCTTCTAGGACGTTAACCGCCATCAAGCACAAATACAGCTGCTTTTTCAGCGATTTTAAGCTAACCGTCACTTCTTTGCCATTGACGGTATGCGTGCCTGCGCCATACATATTGTAAAGCTGAGAGTCGTAGTACAAATCATCGTAGTACTTGGCGATATCAGAGGCACGCTCTAAGATGTGCTCGTTTTGCATAATGTCATCGAAGACCACGCCGGGATCATTGACGATATTACGAATGATATGGGTGTAGCTGCGCGAGTGAATGGTCTCAGAAAACGTCCAAGTCTCAATCCACGTCTCAAGCTCAGGAATTGACACCAGCGGCAATAGCACCACGTTTGGACTACGACCTTGGATAGAGTCGAGTAGGGTCTGATATTTTAGATTACTGATAAAGATGTGCTGCTCATGCGACGACAGGTTGCCATAATCGATACGGTCTTTTGAAACGTCGACTTCTTCTGGACGCCAAAAGAATGACAGCTGCTTTTCAATCAACTGCTCAAAGATAGGGTGTTTTTGTTGGTCATAACGCGCCACGTTGACCGGCTGACCAAAAAACATCGGCTCTGTTAGCGCATTGTTTGGCGTTTGAGAAAAAATCGAGTAAGTCATAGTTCCACCTTTATAAGTGCTACAGTTGTGAATCAAAAGTTTTAAAATACCGTCTAAAGAATACGGGCAAAACGGTGTTATAGGTTCTCTAAAGATATTTGCGTCTGTTCTTGACCATCATTCATATAGGCTTTAAATATCTCGCTAAGCTCACTATCGTCTAAGCCTTCTAGCTCATCGATAGCACTTTTACGCAGTGTACTTAACTCCACGTCTACGGCTTTCTGAACTTCTTTTTTTGTCTGCTTTTTAACGGGTTTTTTTGCTGGTCTTGGCGCGTCCATCTTTTCTACTGCGCTACTATCTAATTGCTGACGAACGTCATCGATATCGACTGCTACCTGCACGATATGCGAGTTACCATCGTTTAGATCGGAAAATACATTAGGGATAAACAAACCACCGTCTTTGATGATTGCGGTATATTGCACGTCTATGACCTCCGTCATTTTTATTCTTTCTGTGTTTTAATTATGGCTGGCGAGTCGCAAGCGCCTCATATACTTTGTTATTTTCTCTTTTGCCTACGGCTAGCACGTAAACCACCACTACGTCATCTTTGATGGTATAAACCAAATGATAGCCTATGGTGCGTAGTTTGATTTTATAGGCGTCTGTATGTCCTGAAAGTTTCGACGCAGGCACACGAGGGTTTGATAATCGCTGCTGTAATTTTTTCTTAAACTGCTGCTGAATACTGGGCGCTAACTTTTTCCATTCTTTTAATGCTAAAGGATGAAATTCAAGATTATAAGTCATCCAAACTTACCTTTATAGGTGTTTGGCCGTCATTCATTCTTGCGCTGACAGTTTGGCTTAATGCCATATCGTCCATCGCTTCCATCATGCGCTCATACATGTCTGTGGAAACTAAGTAAGCGACAGGTTTATTGTGGTTTAAAATAGCAATAGACTCACCGTCTGATTGTTTAATCAGTGCCGAAGGGTTGGTCTTAAGCTCTGAGATACTGGCTGTTTGTGTGGCAAATATGGGTTGCATGATTTATTCTCCCGCTAAAATTATGTTCTAAATATAGGGCTAATATTAGCACGAAAATTAGGTCTTATTTTTTTATTTTGAATTTCAAAGTTGTAAGTAGGTTGGTGTTAAAGAACGAGACCCAATAATTCAAGTGTTGAAAGAGTTGGGTGTCGCAAGATCCAACTAAGCTACCGCTTGCTAATCATCTCATCTCATAGTCATATATATAAAATGACATGTCTCCATCAGATATACAAAAACCAATAATTTCTCTACCTATCAAACTATTGTAGTCTTCATCGTCATCAATATACCCATGTACAAAATATGTTAAACACTTATAGAAGGGCGGTCCAATGCGATGTTGTATAGCAGCTGCACTATCTCTCATTGTCCTAATTGAGGCAAAACGAGCTCCATTGAGCATTTCTTCATCAACTATAGCTACGCTAGATTCGTTTCTAGAGATTTCTCCAATGTAATGTATATCAGGTAGACTTATATCTGAACCGTACCCAAACACTGTCAGAGAATATATCGATACCTTATCAAGAGTAGTGACTTTGAGATACGCATTTTTTAAAAAATATAGGTCTGAAGTAATTTGTTTATCATCTTTTCGAATGTCGTCATCTTCGAATACAGAGTGGTCCTCAATGGTCTTATCTGGTATGCCTAATAACTCTTTGACCTTATCATAATTTCTCTCAGGCGATATAGCATTGATAATATCGTTAGTAAGAAGTTTCTTATCATGATTACTATTTGAATCATCATTTACTTTATAGCCATCAACTGGATGGATTTTAAGCTCGCTTGGGAGTTGAAAATCAAAATTGGCTTTTCTACGGAAAATACTACTTTTAAAGTTAAGGTGGAAAAGTTCAGGGTTTATACGTTTTAACTTCGCCTTATGTTCTCCAAACTCCTGATAACCATTCGTTTCTCTAACTGTTATATAAATAGAATTACCACTAGATTTTCTAAAATAGAAAACTAAGTTTTTATTTTTAATGTGATCATCTTCAAATGTATGATACTCAATAGTACCATTAAAAATATAAGATGAAATGTCGTGAACTCTAAGGGTGATAAAGTTGAAATCTTGAGAATTTATATCGCCTTCGTTAGTCCATGCAGTATGATTAAGAAAGTTTTTCCTTGTTTCAATTTCTTGTTTATTCCTCCTGTCCTTCATATTTAATAGGAAGTTCAATAAAGCTAGGAGCAGAATTGCGAACGTAGCATAAGGTGCTAGAGTAACTATATCCATATGTGAAGAATCTTTTTATAAAAATAAATTTACTCGCTCTTTAACGAGAAACGAGTCATGGATAGTTTGTAAGATAAATTATCCATGACATGTATATTTCTCTCTCTTCAGATAACTTTTAGGTTAAAGCTCTTCCCTAATCGTAAAACCTAAATCTTACAAGCACCGCCTGCGCAATCATCTTCCATATCCGCTTGCGCATCGTTCGCACCATCACGAGTGTTATGGTAGTACAACGTCTTCACGCCAAGCTTATACGCGTTTAGCAGATCTTTTAGCAATATCTTCATTGGTACACGGCCACCTTCATAACGAACCGGATCGTAGTTGGTATTGGCAGAGATACTTTGATCGACGAATTTTTGCATAATGGCAACCAGCTTTAGGTAACCGTCATTGTTCGGCATTTGCCATAGTAGCTCGTACTGACCTTTTAGCTTGTCAATCTCAGGTACTACTTGCTTTAAGATACCATCTTTTGACGCTTTGATAGACACCAGACCGCGTGGTGGCTCGATACCATTGGTGGCGTTGGCAATTTGACTAGAAGTCTCAGACGGCATCAAAGCAGTTAGGGTAGAGTTGCGCAGACCGTGAGTGGTAATCTCGCTACGTAGCGTTTCCCAATCGAGATGTAGCGGCTCTTGGCAGATTTGATCCAAGTCTTTTTTATAGGTATCAATCGGTAGGATACCTTGCGAGTAAGTAGTCTCATTAAACGCAGGGCAAGCGCCTTGCTCTTTTGCCAATTTGTTTGACGCTTTCAAGAGATAAAATTGCAACGCTTCAAAGGTTTGATGGGTTAGACCATGCGCGCTGCCGTCTGAATAGCGTACGCCATTCTTCGCTAAGTAATACGCATAGTTAATCACGCCAACACCTAAGGTACGGCGACGCATACTACCGTTTTCAGCGGCTTTGACCGGATAGTCTTGATAGTCGAGCAGGGCATCAAGCGCACGGACGATGAGTTCGGCTGGCTCTTCGATATCGCTCACGTTTTCGACTTTACCTAAGTTGACTGCTGATAGGGTACAAAGGGCAATCTCACCAGTTTCGTCATTGATATTATCAAGTGGCTTTGTTGGCAGGGCGATTTCCATACATAGGTTTGACTGGCGAATCGGTGCAACTGTCGGGTCAAATGGGCTATGCGTGTTGCAATGGTCGACGTTTTGGATATAGATACGACCAGTGCTGGCGCGCTCTTGCATCATCAGGCTAAACAATTCTGTTGCTGGAATTTGACGGCTACGGATATTAGGGTCGTTTTCATACTTGGTATATAGTTCTTCAAAGGTGTCTTGATCTTCAAAAAATGCATCATACAAACCCGGAACATCAGACGGTGAAAACAGCGAGATATCTTGACCTTTAATCAAACGGGTATACATGGTTTTATTTAACTGGACGCCGTAATCCATATGACGGACACGGTTGTCTTCGACGCCGCGGTTGTTTTTTAGCACCAATAATGACTCAACTTCTAAATGCCATAATGGGTAGAATAACGTCGCCGCTCCACCACGCACGCCGCCTTGTGAGCAGCATTTCACCGCCGTTTGGAACAGTTTGTAAAATGGAATACAGCCAGTATGCTGTGCTTCGCCGCCACGGATAGGGCTACCAAGGGCGCGGATACGACCAGCGTTGATGCCGATACCAGCGCGCTGCGACACATAACGGACGATGGCACTGGTGGTGGCGTTGATAGAGTCTAGGCTATCACCACATTCGATTAGGACGCACGAGCTAAACTGGCGCGACGGCGTACGTACACCTGACATGATAGGCGTTGGTAGCGAGATTTTAAATTGTGAGGTCGCATCATAAAAGCGTTTGACATAGCTTAAGCGCTCGCTCTTTTCATAGTTGGCAAACAAACACATGCCAACGAGCATATATAAGAACTGCGGACTCTCGTAAACGGTTTTGGTCACGCGGTCTTGGACAAGGTATTTGCCCGCCATTTGCTCAACGGCGGCATAAGCCAAATTCATATCGCGCCAGTGGTCGAGGTATGCTTCTAATTCATCAAATTCTGCGCGGCTATAGTCTTTTAGAATATGTTCGTCGTATTTACCAGCATCGGTCAACGTTTTGACATGGTCATACAGATGCGGCGGGGTGAATTTATTATAAGCAATTTTACGTAAATGGAAGATTGCCAAGCGCGCGGCTAAATACTGATAGTCAGGTGTGGTTTCAGAAATAAGGTCAGCGGCTGACTTGATGATGGTTTCGTGAATATCACGCGTTCTGATGCCGTCATAAAACTGAATATGCGACTTTAGCTCAACTTGCGATACCGACACATTATCTAAATCATGAGCTGCCCACTCGATAACCTTGTGAATCTTGTCTAAATCAATGGGCTCTAAACGTCCATCACGTTTGGTTACTTTGATATTATCGATATGTGTCATGCTGACCTCGTAAGTTGATTGCTAGGTAGTTATTTATAATGTTGCTTTATAGGCTGCTGCGCGGTTAAATCTGGCAGACATGCTTTGTCACGCTATCTTTTACGCTATCTGTTTTAAGACAAGACATCCTGTCATGGCAGGTGTTTTTTTTAGGCAAAACGATGCCGCGGCTCATAGTGACGGTTCAAATCACTGAGCACTACATATAGCGTATTTGTTAGTAGGTGGACACAATATAGCGGGAAAATTTTGAAAATGCTATATTGATTTTAAGGGCAAACTATGTTGATGCGAGGGTAAAGCGTGTCCAAATTTTGGCAAAGGACGATGGGATAAGGGTTAGACGCCGATAAGAAAAATAATAAAAGTTTTGTAAAAAATGGCGCGGATTTACTTTTTATTGTTGGTTAAATTTATAAGGGCAAATTGTCTAAATGGCAGTTATATTTCGGGTGGAGATTGTACCGCAGACAATAAAAAATCGCCACCCATATGAGTGACGATTCGGATGAAAAACGGGCTAGATTTTATAAAATTAGCAAAACTACCGTTAAACCACCATACGTACGGTTTTTGCATTATCAAGCGCCGCATAAAGCGTGTTCACTTGCTCAACGGTGGTTAAGTATAAATTGGCACGTACCGAATGGAAGCGTCCTGTTTTTGAGGGTTTGACTTCCATAGAGGCCAAATCAAACTCAGGGAATTGGCTACCCAAGATAAGCTTCACTTCATTAAGCAAGCTTTCGTGCTCACCTTCATGACCGATGATGCTCATTGGATAGTTCATTGGGAACTCCCACAGCTCAGGGTTTTGCACGTCAGTTTTTTTGCCTTTTAAGATACCGTCATTAGCGACCAATTCTGTCACTTTAACTTCTCTTTTCGACGTTGGACTAGCATTGCTGCCTTGACTTTCGGTGCTCGAGTTGTCAGTGTTTGGAGTAGTGGTGTCTTTTGGATCATCAGTCATGATGTGGTCCTTATTTTTTATTGAAATATGATAAGCGCTTTATGCACCATTTATAAGGGCGTTCGGCGTATTATTCAAGTGTCAGCCAGCGATAACGCACATTAAAACCGTTATTTTTTATAACCACAAATTGCCACGTAGTCGCCGCGATCATAGCCTTCGATGACCTCTTGGACTTTGTCGTTGGCATACATAGGATGGGTCAATAAAGTCTGCGCATATTCAAAATCAACGAAACCATTGGCTTGCATTAAGGCGATTTTTTCATCAGAGGTACGCCAGTTAGCTGACTTCACCAGCTCGATAGGATAAGGATCAGCAGGCGAGATGTGCGCAAGTAGTGGATGCTCCCACGTATCTACCGCGCTGGCAAGGTTATATAAGCTGGCAAAGCCACTTTCTTTTGGTACATCAATCAGAATAAGTTTGCCGCCCGTTTTTAGAGCGTCAAAGGCTTTTTTGATACAGATATCTAAATCGCTGATATAGCTGACGCTGCCGTTAAACATGATGATGTCAAACTTATTGGGCTCAATCTCGCAGGTTTCGGCTGGGCTGATATCTACTTGTAAGCCGCGCTTTTCAGCGACTTCGGCCATGTCTTTTGACGGCTCGATACCATATTTGATATGAATGTCATAGTCTTTTGCCAGTAAAGACTCAAATAGTCCGCTACCACAGCCGACCGACAATATCTCACGGTCTTTATCTAAGAAGTGTGCGACCAGTTTTAGTTCGCTGGTGAGCAAGTTTTGATTGTCAAAAAACCAACTGTCATACGCGCTTGCGTGTTCATCGAATGCTGCCATGATGTTTTTCCTTGTGGATCGTTATTATTGATCATTGTTTTTGATTCTAGAGGGCTTTTTTAGAACCAAGTCAGATTGTTTATAAATTAAGACAAATCTAACGCCTGCTGCCAAAAATTGACTTCCATTCGAGATGCGGTGTTAAATAAGCGTTGAAATTTGTCTGCTTGAGTAGCGCTAGCGTCTGTCAGCAGCTTATTAATATGCGCTTCATTTTGTGCAGTAATCGCTTGAAAGTCATCGCTTGAAAATACATCAATCCATGGCTGATAAGGGTTACCCGCGATAAAACCCTCATCTTTGATACGTTTGCCGATCTCTCCATAGCCCATCAAGCAAGGTGCAATTGCAGCATACAGTTCAGCTAGCGAGTCTGACATTGCCGCATCTAAGATATAACGGCTGTAGGCAATGGTGGCTGGCGATTCAGGAGCGTTTTCAACTTCCTCAAGCGCGATTCCCCACTGCTGACAAAAGTCTAAATACATGCCAATTTCTAAATCAAGCATGGCGTTGATACCGGCTTGACCGACGCGCATTTGTGCCAGCGTGTCGCTCTTATATACGCTCAGCGCCATCACGCGGGTATAGTGAATTAAGTATAAATAGTCTTGCACAAGGTAATGGCGAAAGCTGTCAGGGGCGAGCGTTCCTGCTGCCAGTTGATTGACAAAATCATGTCCAATATAAGCATCCCAAGTCGGACAGTTATTGCGTAGTGTTTGGTAATCCATAGTTTTCACTTACTGTTATAAAGTGCAGTAAGAAAATGGCAGAAAAAAAGAGATAATAAGGCACAATAAATTTGCCAGTCTAGGTTAAATAGATTGGCAAAACATAAAGTAATTGTGACTTGTATATCGACACGCTTGTTTCCTACGTCAGTGCTAACTGCATCAGGTTCGCGGGACTCTCTCAGCCATGATTTTGATGGTAATTAAATCATCAAAAATCAAAGCACCCCGACAAGGTTCTTATGATTCAAATGTTGGTCTTTATGGTTATAAGACAACCGAGCGTCCCTATGATAGGCGAGATCAGTCATCATTAGCAAGTGATGCTCAAATAACCATTAATAAAATTGTTTTACATTTAAAAAGCTATTTTTTATTAAGCTGTGCAATAGCTGTATGATAGAGCATTAGCATGGCTTTAAAACGGCGCTCATATAACCCTTCTGCATACAGCAACTCCACACTTAAGCTATCGATAATGCCTAGATAAGCATCGGTATAAAGCGCCAGTTGCGCAGAGTCGAGCTCATAAGGCTTCAGAGCCAGCTGTATGTGCTCAGTCAACACCTTTATATAGACATTAAAAGTCGCCGCGCTGGTATTAGTCAAATGCACAGGTGCGGCATAGGCCATGCGAATTAAAAACCGTAGGGTAATTACGCTTTTATAACGTACTCCAAACGCTCGGCAATACGCTTCACCGGGAGCAGGAAATTCACCAGTCGTCGCAAAGCATGATTCAATAAATGCACATTCTGACTCGAGCGCATCTTGTAGTAATTCTAAGTATACTGCTGCTGATAGCAATTTTTCTTGCTTGCTTGCTGTGCCTGCGCAGACAGAGGCTATAAAAAATTGATATCAGCAATAACGCAGCGTTTTTAGGATATTTTGATTAGATAAGTTAATAGCATAAGCTAATAGCTATTAAATAACCGCCATCAAATAATAGGCACAAAAAAGCTGAGACATGCTCAGCTTTTTTGATGTAATTTTAAGAAACTTTTAGACAATGAAGCATGTCTAGATAAATTAGTCATTTTCTAAGAACGAGCGCAGATGCTCAGAACGTGAAGGATGACGCAATTTACGTAGCGCTTTTGCTTCGATCTGACGGATACGCTCACGCGTGACATCAAACTGCTTACCGACTTCCTCTAGTGTATGATCGGTTGGCATATCGATACCAAAGCGCATTTTAAGCACGCGTGCTTCACGCTCAGTCAGATTGCTCAAGACATCACGCGTGGCTTCTTGTAGACCAGCCGCCGTCGCATCGTCAACTGGGCTTGAAATTGTACCATCTTCGATGAAATCACCTAGGTGCGAATCTTCATCATCACCGATTGGCGTTTCCATTGAGATAGGCTCTTTGGCAATTTTGAGCACTTTGCGGACTTTGACTTCGTCCATCTCTAAGCGTTCGCCCAATTCCTCAGGTGTAGGCTCACGTCCCATTTCTTGTAGCAACTGACGAGAGACACGGTTTATCTTATTAATAGTCTCAATCATATGCACAGGGATACGAATGGTGCGCGCTTGGTCAGCGATAGAGCGGGTGATTGCCTGACGAATCCACCATGTCGCATAAGTTGAGAACTTATAACCACGGCGATATTCAAATTTATCGACCGCTTTCATCAGACCGATATTACCTTCTTGGATTAAGTCCAAAAATTGCAGACCACGGTTGGTATATTTTTTAGCGATAGAGATAACAAGACGTAAGTTAGCTTCGACCATTTCTTTTTTGGCGCGGCGTGCTTTAGCTTCACCGACAGCCATACGGCGTGCGACGTCTTTCATATCGTGGATTTTCATATCGAGCTGCTGCTCGTAGTCACGAATGCGGCGCTGCAATAAAATCACATCGTCGGCGACTTTTTCTAGCGTACCGGCAAACGCAGGCTTACCTTTAATACGTTCAATCAGCCAATCGACGTTGGTTTCATTGCTTGGGAATGTCTTACGGAACTCGTCACGCGGCATACGGCCACGGCGAATTACCAAACGCATGATTTGACGCTCATGCTTACGCACATCATCATAGACATCATGCATGATTGCCATGACTTGGTCTGACAAGCGATTATTGAGTTTGAGCATCATAAAGCGCTCAGCAAGTAGGGCGTAAGCCGCTTCAGCTTCTACGCTACCACGACCATAATCAAGCAAGGCTTGCTTGGCTTTGATAAATAGATGTTCAATTTCTTCTAAACGCAGACGAACTTCTTCTGGGTCGATACCGCCGGTTTCTTCTTCGGCTTCTTCTTCAACCTCTTCTTCGTCTTCATCATCATCGTCAAGCGCCAATTTGGCATTGGCTTTTGCTTTGATGACAGGCGGATTTTCTTTTTCTTCTTTGATACGCTCGCGCTCTTCTTTAGCAGCATCTTTGGCTTCTTGTGCGGCGATTTTATCTTCTTCGGTTTCAGGGTCTAAAAATCCTGTGATAACGTCAGACAGTTTTTTCTCGCCATCTTGTACTTTTTCGTACTCATCAAGGACAAACTGTACCGTACCCGGCCAGTAGGCCATGGCATGTTGCACATCACGAATACCTTCTTCGATACGCTTAGCAATGGCAATCTCGCCTTCGCGGGTCAAAAGGTCAACCGTACCCATCTCGCGCATATACATACGTACAGGGTCAGTGGTGCGTCCCGGTTCGGTCTCAACCGAAGCCAATACTGCTGCGGCCTCATCGGCTGCCATGTCATCATCGCTTGAATCATCGTTCATCAAGATGTCATCGGCGTCGGGCGCAGATTCAAAAATTTTAATGCCAACGTCCGTTAGCATTTGCACGATATCTTCAATCTGATCACTTTCAGTAATAGAGTCGGGCAGTTGGTCATTCACCTCGGCATAGGTTAAATACCCTTGCTCTTTACCCATTTGGATTAAGGTGGCCAGTTGAGATGTGGACTTAGAAACTGACTTATCGTTCATAAATACTCGCTTGCTTGTATCGGACATTTTTATATTGTGACTCGCTAACGCTTACGGGGTGCGTTGATATAATCAATCGATTCATCAAAATATGGCGTAAAGGTTGTCAATAATAACAAAAATGAGTGGATATGAATAAAGGCTCAAAATACGACAATTACAATGCTAAAAAACCGCTAAAAATGGTTCCTGCATAAATACGTCAAAACACGCTTACCTAAAAAATACCGTTACTTAAACTTGCTTAAAATGGCGGTTTAAAATCTAAAAGCATTTAAAATGAATAGTCTAAAAAACGCTTTAAAAGTTGTTCGCTAAAATTGCGCTTGCACCAAAAATGCTACTCAATAATATGGGCGTATTGTCATCTATTAAATCGGGCTAGAAATATACAGCGACACAGTTTAACACAGACCAGGCTCATCAAGCACAAGCTAGTGAATCTCGCAGGCATTTATTATCTGTATTGATGATTATTTCTTAGCCATGACGTTTTTATCATTTTTTAACCAGCGCTTGCTTTGGCGCTCAATATGCAACTGGGCATAATCATTAATAGTGGGGGCAATGGCTGTACTTTTAAAGGGCTACCGATGATAAATAAAGTTTTGCCTAGCTATTAAGATTTCACCGTGGCCATTTGTGCTGAGCGTTCCGCGTGCTGTTCGCGTAGCCAATCATTCAATAACTGTGATTGCTTACGGACAATTGCCAGTTTTATGTTGTCTGGGTTTTTTACCAAGTCTTGAATTTTTTTCATCATGTGGCGTTCAAGAAGTTGACTGACCAGCTCTTCGACCAAGCCATCTAAACTTAAGATATTACGAGCAGTAAGGGCTTTATAAAAAGCGCCCCAATCACCGCTAAGCGTTTCTTGGGTGCTCGGTTTGACATTCGATAAAATAAAGTGCGCCGCAGCATTAGCGTCTTTTGGTAGATAATTAAGACAGCGCTTAATGGTGCTGACGATATCGAGCAAGGCATTATCTTGCAAATCTTCCCATGCTAGCGGGCGCAGAATATCGGCCGAGGCTTTTTGTTTAATATGCGCTGGTAGCAGCAGCTCATGAATACCTGCCTGCTGCCAAATGGCTTCGATAGGGTCATCGATTAAGGTGCGCGGCTGGAATAAAAAACACAGCTGCAGCTGCTGACTGATGGTCATCTCACCATCGAAATCTAACAGCGCATCTCTTGCGTCTTTGTTTTGATTGCGCCTGCCGCCAAGCTTTTGATAAATGTCATTATTGAGCAAATAACGAAAGCTGCTACCTTTCGGCAGGGCAGTGGTCAAGGCGCGCACTTGTGACATCAGCTTGGCTTTGCCTTCGACCAGACTTAGATCATAACGCTCACTCAAATAAGCAAATATATACTGCGATAGCGGCATGGCATTGGCAATTTGCTCGCGCATGGCGTCCGCGCCCTGACTTTTGATAAAAGTATCAGGATCATGATTATTTGGTAAGGTTAAAAACCGCAGCTCTTTATCATCACCAAGCACAGGCAGCGCCACTTCAAGCGTACGCCAAGCGGCTTTTTGCCCTGCGCTATCCCCATCGAAACTCAATGTCAGGGTAGGGTTTAATGTCAACAGCCGTGATATCTGGCTCTCATTAATCGCCGTACCCATCGACGCCACCGCACCATAAATGCCCGCTTGATACAAGGCAATGACATCCATATAGCCTTCGACCACTAACCAGTTATCAGCGCGCTGCTGGCGAGATTCATAGTAGCCGTATAAGACGTGCTGCTTATGAAAAACGGGTGAGTCAGAGGAGTTAATATATTTAGGTTTTACCTCGTCATCAAGCGCGCGACCGCCAAAACCAATGGTGCGACCTTGGTTATCGCGAATTGGGAAAATCACTCTGTCACGCAGTAGGTCGTAATCGCGCCCTGACTCTGATTGGCGTACCAAGCCTAGCGCTTTAAGCCCCTCGATATCTTGCGGGAATTGATGCTCAAGGTGCTGCCAACCAAAGGGCGCATAGCCGAGACCAAAAGCCTCAAAAATATCTTCGGTGATACCGCGTGATAAAAAGTAATGCTTGGCATGCGGATGAGTGGTGAGATTATGCTGATAAAACTGCTGGATTTGCTCTAATAGCTCGTACAAGTTGCCGTCTTTATCAGAGACACTAGTTTCATCATAAAGAGAAGTTGTATCAGCAGCGCCACTACCACCAGTCAACCATGCAGGCGGATAACTATTATCGTCTTGATCGTTAGCACCTTGATAATGGGTATTATAGTCATCGGCTGTATAAGGCATCGAATCATACGCGTCTAATGGCGAATAATTTTCATAATTATCATTATAAGTTGGCGGCTGCATATCAGCAGTTGGCAAGTTTGTGGACGTTAAATTGTCAGCTACGGGCTGGCTATGAAACGCTTGCGGTTGCGTTGCCGCTGCCGATGTTGTTGGCTGAATAGCGAGTCTTGGCTTGGTTGCCGGCTTAGCTTTTGGTTTAACGGGCGCGCGCTGATAGCTAACGTTTTGCTGCTCGTCTTTTGGGACTTCAATGCCCGTTTGTTTGGACAGCTCATTAACCGCTTCGATAAAGGTTAGGTTTTCATAGTCACGTAAAAAACTGATGGCATTACCACCAACGCTACAGCCAAAGCAGTGGTAGATGTTTTTTTGTGGATTGACATAAAACGATGGTGACTTTTCACCATGGAACGGGCAGCAGCCTTTGTATTCACTGCCCGCACGTTTGAGCGTGGTATGACGCCCAATGATACTGATTAAGTCAGCTTGGCTATTTAATTGTTCGAGAATATGGTTAGGAATGCTCATACAAAAAACAGTTTACCATAGGTCAATTACATTAAGCATCGACAATCAGCTACAAAAAACTGACAGTAGATAAAAATTATAATAAGTAAAAACAGAAAAATAAGGCCAACAGAATGTTGGCCTTATTTTTGATGATAGGTACTAAGCGTCTAAAATAGACGCGAGCCGTATCAATTTACTCAGCAGGTAACGTGGTACGGCGTACAGGGTTTATATTTTGTGGGTCGACCTCGGCTTCTCTAGCAGTATCGCCAGTGCTCGATTGGCTCGTCACGCGCTCAGTCGATGCTTCAGGCAAACCTAAGCCTACATTGATACCGCTATTGGCACGCTTAGGAGACATATTTAACGGGGCGTTAGCATTCGCTGCTGCCGCATTATCACTTGGTAATCTTAATTGATTGGCATTGCGAATCACTTGGGTTTTGGTGGCGCCATTGTAGTTACCTGACGCAACCGAGGTATCTTTATTAAAGCGGTTTAATTGTCCAAAGGTGAGTTTATTAAATAAAGTACGCTCACGTTTGGTATTGAGCTTGACGCGTCCATCAGCGCTAAGCATATTTGGATAGTTGATTTGCAATAGCGTCTTATACTCATTTGCTAAGTCATTAAGACCGAGCTTTTCATGGCTATAAGCCAATACGGCGAGGGCATCAGGCACAGATTCACTTAATGGATAATATTGGAACACCCATTTAGCACGGTTGACCGCAGCGACATAGGCTTCGCGCTCGACATACCAGTTGGCTGCACTCATCTCGCTTTCAGCAAACTGATTATAGATAAAGGTCATACGCTGAGCGGCGTCGGGTGCGTACGGGCTGTTTGGGTATTTATTGATAAGCTCTTGGAAGTTAGCAAAGGCAATACGCAAATACGCAGTATCACGCTCAGCTTGATTGAGCTTAAACAATTTTAGACCTTCTGATGAGCCTTGCATATTGGCCACGCCGCGCACGTAGTAAGCATAGCTGACTTGCGGATTAGAAGGATATAGGCTGATAAATTGCTCCGCACTGGCCGCAGCCGCCTCGAACTTTCCACTTTCATATTGGGCGTACATCACGTCAAGCAAGGCTTGTTCGGCATATTGTCCCGTTGGATAAAAAGTGCGCAGATTGTTCAAATCTTCGATAGCTTGTGTATAGCGACCCTTATCAATCTGAGCGATGGCGTCGTTATAATAACCTTGCTCAGACTTCTCAGCAGTGGCAACCGCATCCACGTCTTTACCGCCAGTTAGGTTTTTAAACGATTGACAACCCACCAAGTTGACGCTTAACGCCAGTAAGGTGATTGAGGACAGTTTGATAAACGTATTGCCAACAGCTTGCATACTTCTTCTCCGACACAAGACGCGTAATAGCAGCGACGCTATTAGGCTAAATTATAAAAGGGTAATAAGGGTAATAATAAAAAACAATGCTGGCGGCATCCATTAAGGGTCTGCTACTAAATAGGCGCTAGCAGTAAACGCACTCATTATTAACATCATTTTTATCGAATGCCGTTTTGCTCATATTAATAAAATAAATTATTTTAAAAGTTCTTATTTTAAAAATCAGTGCCATAGCATACAGCAAAACAACGCTTACTTTATAGAATAACGCCTGCTTCGTCTATTTTTTCGTTATCTATTTTGTAGTTAAAGGGCTAATGCTTTATGTATGTTGGCTTCGGTCTGTAGTTTAGCATGAGCCGTCGTCACGAGCGATATTGAATATGGCTGACAAGGACAAATATACAGTAAATTACAGCCATGTCATATTTTAGAGAGTTAATCTGCTAAATAGTCACCATCGGCTAGCGACTTAATTTTCATCACGGCTCACTACCTTTGGAAAAATGGTAACGATAAAAACGCAGATAACGCGCAGCTTCTGTAGGGCATAAGCGCTTGGCATGTTACACTATGACGATATGACTGCTGCTTTTTTCGACCGTCCTTATTTTTGCTGGTCTGTGAACGCCAGTCCACTTTCTTATCTCGTTTCCTTATGAAGTCGGCTTATAAAGCTGTAAGCGACTTTACCCTATATCAATCCGCTATGAATAATGATGCTATGACGACCAATTTCCCTAAGAAACAACCGTTAGATACCGATATGTCAGCACAAGAGTTACCAATGCCAAATGAATTATTAAATGACCATCAGCGTGCGCTTGATGAGCAAACGCCGGATATGTCCAATGATGAGTTTGATGAGTTGGTCGCTGACGATATTGTCGACGATGAAGATGAATACGAAGACAGTGAGGATTCAGTCGTAGTCGCTGGGCAAGCGGTTCCGGTCGTTATTGATGTCACGCATACCGTCATAGAAGACGAAGCGGGCTTACGTATTGATAAACTGGCATCAAAAGTATTTGCCGATTTCTCGCGTGCCCAGCTGCAAGGCTGGATTACTGATGGCAGCTTACTGTATAACGGGACGGTACAAAAACCGAAAATCCGTGTCAAAGCTGGTGATGTCTTGCATTTATCGACGACACTGCAGCAGCATAGCGAAGATCAGCCAGAAAATATCGATATCGAAGTTGTCTATGAAGATGATGATGTCTTAGTGATTAACAAACCTGTCGGTATGGTTGTCCATCCGGGCGCTGGCAATCAGACGGGCACTTTGGTCAATGCGCTTCTCTATCATTATCCGCAGCAGCACCACTTGCCGCGTGCTGGATTGGTACACCGCATTGACAAAGACACCTCAGGACTGCTGTTAATTGGTAAAACCAAGCCTGCGCAAATGGCTTTAATGGAGCAGTTAAAGGACAAGTCTGTCTATCGTCATTACCAGTGTGTGGTCGCAGGGGATGCGGCAAGTTTACTGCGTCATCGCCGTATCGATGCGCCGATTGGTCGCCATCGCAATCAGCGTACCAAAATGACGGTGATGACGGCAGGGCGTGAAGCGGTGACGCATTTATTGAATGTCACACCGCTGAACGATAACTACTGTTTATTAGATGTCGGTCTTGAAACAGGACGTACCCATCAGATTCGTGTGCATCTAAGCCACATTACCTATCCGATAGTCGGTGACCGCGTCTACGGTGGGCGTCGTCAATTGCGAGCGGGTTTGACAGAAGCGCAGCGTCAAGCGATTAATAATTTCCCGCGTCAAGCATTGCATGCTTATACTTTAGGTTTCGTGCATCCAACGACTGGCGAAGATATTGAAGTCACCACGCCAATTCCTGAAGACATGCAGCAATTGATGGCGGTACTAAGCGAAGGTTATGACGAAGAATAAAATCTGATGAGCTCTATTAAATAATGATATTCGTCTGGTAACAATCTGGCTGTAATGCTCTAATAATAACGATAAGACTGGTGCACTGACTATGCCTAACATAACAAACAATCTGCCTGTCACCTTAGTTGCTCAGCTTGATGACGTGACGGTTTTTCAAACGGCAGCTTTTAGCAGCGATGATAGTGAAGCGGCTAATGAGGTAGATAATCAGGCAAATTATGGTGTGCTAAATTTAGGCTTGCATGTCAATGATAACGCCAAAACAGTCTTAAACAATCGCATGCGTCTATTAACGGCGATTAATGAGCAATTAGCGGCGGGGCAGCGTGCGCCAGTTAATAGCTTACACTGGCTCAATCAAGTTCATGGGCAGCAGGTTTATGATGTCGATGCGACGGCGCTACCTATACGCCCGCTAGATGCCGATGCCATGGTCAGTCAACAAATGGGCTTAGGTCTTGCGATTATGACCGCCGATTGTGTACCGATTGTTTTATACCAGCCCGCAACGGGACAGATAGCTGCTATCCATGCAGGCTGGCAAGGGCTGGCGTGCGGCGTCATAAAGGCAACCGCCGAGCGCTTTGATCATGATAAACCAATCACGGCATGGATTGGCGTCTGTATCAGTCAAGAAAATTATGAAGTCGGCAGCCAAGTACGAAATAAGCTGCTGGCAGGCTGTATAGATAATCAAGCCTTGTCATCACAGCATCTTGAGAGCTTTGAACAGCGTTATGTCTTAGCATCTGTAGCGGACAAGATTAAACTGAACCTACCAAAGCTTGCCGCTGACCAATTAAGTGCAGCAGGCATTACCGTTAGCAGTCAATCCGAAATACCTTGCAGCTATGCGGATTCGCATTATTATTCTTATAGGCGTCAAACGCATCTTGGCCAGTCTGCAACCGGACGTATGGCATTGATTATTACGCGTAGTGCTTCTAGAGAGTTGGCTTGATTCAGCTCTTGAGCTTCTATTTTTATTTCATTTTTAATTGTCACTATTAGAGTTCGTATGAATACACCTGACACACAGCCTGCCATTTTAGAGCATGAGAACAATCTCACTAGCGTCTCAATGGCGGTCATTTATCATAGTAATTATGGGCATACCAAACGCGTTGCCGAAGCAGTGGTGACGGGCGCGCGTCAACAATTACCAGATTCGCAGGTTAAAGCGGTCGATGTGCATGACGTTGATTGGGATTTTGTCGATCAGGCGGATTTATTGGTGTTCGGTAGTGCCGTGTATATGGGCAGCGTGACCGCAGGCTTTAAGACTTTTATGGATGAGACTTCTAAGCGTTGGTATCACCGTAAATGGGAAGGCAAGTGGGCTGCAGGTTTTGCCAATTCGGGCGGCCTGAGCGGTGATAAGCTTGCCGTCCTGCAACAGATTTGTCTTTATGCCATGCAGCATGGGATGAATTGGATCGGTTTACCACTGATGCCAACAGGACATGAAGCGCATGATTTAAATCGTCTTTCGAGCTTTTTGGGCTTGATGACGCAGTCGCTAGATGGACCGCCTGACGTCACGCCTGGCGCAGGCGATATTGATACCGCCATTTGGTTTGGCGATCATTTGGCTAAGACTATTATCAAGCGTCAACCTAAACAGCAGATAGTGATTGCAGAAGATTAGAATTAACTAAGGCGTGTTCTCGATTCATAATAAAAAAAGCAGCTATCAAACCGATAGCTGCTTTTTTTATTGGCCATTATTTGTAGTAGAAGGGATTTGAGGGGGAACAGCGTTAGAGGGTCGGCGCGCGTTGGATAAATTTTCCACAATAAGCGTTTTAGAAGACACCCTTTTAGAAGAAACAGTTTTAACAGGTATCGGACTTTCGACAAACTGAAAAGATTGGCAACCTGTCACAGGGATTGTCGCTGCCAACGTAAATATAAAGAAGAGTGATTTCATAAGGACATCTCGAGCGTTATTGGCAACATGGCAATGGTTGGCGATATTAAACAACACTTATCATAAATAAAATGCTGCATCAGTCAAAAGGGTTTTTGCGAGTATGGCAACGCTTATTTGGAATGTAAGGTCGATGACAAACGGCCGCTATGTATCCATTATGTACGCTTAAAACCTGTAATAACAAGTACAGAAGTCCTTTTTTATTATATATAGCGATTTATTTCCACGCTTTAATAATGGATTTCATAAGATTTCTAGGTTTAGTAATTGTTTTTTAAAGGATTAATTATCTTGCCCAAATTCATAATATGAAAATATATAGTGATTAAATATAAATTAAATCTCTTAAGAGGTTTTTTAACTTTTGTAAAAAAACGTGGCGAGTATCTGGTCAATAATCTCGAGCATTGCGGCACTTGTCATACGCCGCGTAACAGCACCATGGGCTTTGATAAAAAAATGTATTTATCAGGCGCGTCGCTTGGTAATTGGCATGCGCCGAACATCACGCCTGACGAGTCGAGCGGTATTGGCAGTTGGAGCGAGCAAGATATTATCACGTATCTACGCACCGGTGAGCTTGACCAACGCGCCTATGCAGGTGGGCCAATGGGTGAAGCAGTTGCGCACAGTACGCGTTATCTGAAAAATGAAGATTTGAGCGCGATTGCCTCTTATCTAAAAGCCATACCCGCTATCCAAACAGAAGACAAGGTCAATAGCGTCAATGTGGCGCGCCTGCCAACGCCTGTGAACGAATCTATCACGCATGACTTACTGGCGCAAAAAGACTACTTGGCGCAAGCAAAGTCAGAAGTAAGTAACGGTAGTAACTCACCAGAAGCGTTATATTTAGCCGTTTGTGGTAGCTGTCATGGTGTTGATGGTTATGGTCAGCCTGACGCGCGTTACGCGCCTATCGTTGGACTGAGCAGTCTGCGCCGCGAAAAGCCTGACGCTCTCGTTAATATGATTTTGCATGGGGTAGAGAGTGCGACCAATACTTCGCCTATCATGCCAGGATTTTCAGAAGAGCTCAGCAGTGAGCAGATTGCGGGTATCACTAACTACGTCCGTACTAGCTTTGGCGGTCATGCAAACAGCGAGGTCAGTGCCGCTGATATTGAGCGCATCGCGTCTATAGGCGTCGAAAAGCCTTTTTTAATTAAGTACGCAGGCTTATTAGCGATTGTCGGCATCATTGTGGCGATACTGATTATTATATTTATTGTGCGAGCCATTTTACGTTCTAGACGCCGCCGTTAATCATAGTTTATCAGTTGCAACGGGTTTAGAATTTATTACCAGACAAGGATTAACGGCAAAACGGTAGGGCATGACAGCTTGGCAAATAAATGCAGAATTAAGCCAAGCCGTTAAATTACAGACACTTATATTACAAGCACTTATAAATGAAATAAGCGTCTACTACTACACATAGAACAAGTGCCTACTGTTATGTACGAACGTCTACTTTAAGGATATTATTATGAAAGACATGCTTCAATCACCAACGCGGCGCCAACTGCTCTCGATGATTGGTAAAACAGCGGGCGCGACCGCCATGTATCAGGCGATGACGACGTTAGGATTTGCCTCAGAATCAAGCTTTAAAGAAACGATGGATTTAAAAGGGGCGCCTCCTGGTGCTAGTATCATCGTTTTGGGTGCCGGTCTTGGCGGACTAACCGCAGCGTATGAGCTGCGTAAAGCGGGCTATAACGTCAAAGTCCTTGAGTTCCAAAACCGTGGCGGCGGTCGTAGTTGGACGCTGAATAGTGGCGATAGGTATACTGAGCTTGGCGGCGAAGAAGTTACTTGTGATTTTGAAGAGGGCAACTATTTTAATGGCGGGCCGTGGCGTTTGCCAAGTCATCACTATGCCGTTTTCCATTACTGCAAACAGTTTGGTGTTGAGATGCAACCCTTTATTCAAACCAACGACCGCGCTTATTTGCACCGTAGTACTCATTTCAATGGTGTGCCGCAGCGCTTAGGTGATGTAAAAAACGACATCCAAGGACACGTAGCAGAATTATTGTCAAAAGCGGTGAATGTTGGCGGTTTGGATCGTTCGGTCAATAAAGAAGATAAAGAAAAACTACTTGAAGGCTTAAAAGGTTGGGGCGTGCTCGATAAAGACTACCGCTACCGCGCCAGCAATGCGACCAGTAAGCATCGTGGTTATAGTGTCCTGCCGGGTGGTGGCTTGATGCCTGATGAAACCCCATCAAAGCCTTTACCGATCAGTGAAATTTTGGATTCGGGCATGTGGGCCGATATTTATGGTAACCATATGACCTATGCGCATCAGCCAACGATGTTTCAGCCTGTCGGCGGTATGGGTAAAATTGGTGATGCCTTCACCCGCGAATGCCGCGATATGATTGAGTTTAATGCCAAAGTGACTAAGATTCATCAAGATGAAAGCGGCGTTACGGTCAATTATGTCGACAGCAACAGTCCAGATGGCGCGACTAAGACCATCCGTGCCGACTGGTGTGTCTGTAATATTCCACTAACTGTACTGACCCAGCTTGATATTAATGTCTCAAAACCGATGAAACAAGCGATGGCAGCGGTACCTTATGAGACTTCTTATAAAGTAGGTTTAGAGTTTAATCGCCGCTTTTGGGAAGAAGACGAGTGGATCTATGGCGGCTTGACCTATACCGATATGCCGATTGCCCAGATTGCTTATCCTTCAGAAAATATGTTTAAAGACGGTACTGGGGTATTATTAGGGGCCTATGGTTATGGACCAACCTCATATAAATTTAATACGTTAACCCCGCAAGAGCGTATTAATGTTGCGCTTGCTTATGGTAAGTATATTCACCCGCAGTATCCAAAAGAGTTCCGCGCGGGTACGTCAGTGGTCTGGCATCGCATTCCTTGGACACTGGGTTGTTATGGTATTTGGAATGAGTCGACCCGCCGTCAGCATTATGACACCTTATGCAGTATCGATAACCGTATTGTACTCACAGGCGAGCATTGCTCACACATTCCAGCATGGCAAGAAGGCGCTATTTTATCTGGCATGGATGCCGCCAAGCGCCTACATAAAAAAGCAAAAATGCTGGGTTAATATGAATAACTATAAAAATTCAGAGGCTATCATGGACAATGCAATCGTAAAGAAGGCAATCGTGAATAAAAAAGTCATGAGAGAAATGACCCCTAAACTGCTGACTGTGATGTTGTTGGGTGCGACCGGTAGTGCAGCACTTTTAGGCTGTAGTCAACAATCAGACGATGTACAAACGGTGGCAACTCTACATGAGCAAGACCCCATCGTAACGGACGATTATCAAGCAAGCCGTAATACCGGTAGCTGGGGCGGCGTTTACATGAGTCGTGAGGAGCTTACTGCACCAGCCGTCAATATCGTTGATCACAGCTCGCTTCCTACTATGGATAATGATCCAAGTATTGCTGAGTGGGAAACCAAGTTCGAGGGGACAAATGCCTTTGTGACAACAGATGGCAAAAAACTCTACCATGACTCTTGTGCTGCTTGTCATATGCACAAAGGCGAGGGCGCTTATGGTGCTGGTTATTATCCACCACTTGCCAATAACAGCAAAATGCAGTCAAAGTATTACATCATTGATATCTTAATTAATGGCTTTCGCGGTATGCCATCGTTCCATCACATGATGAACGATGAACAGATGGCCGCGGTCACGCAGTACGTGGTCACTGATTTAAATGGTTATACGGATACGGTCACCGCCGCAGATGTTGAACAATTGAGACACGCTGTGCCGCCGGCTAGTGATCCAAGTGATGAATAGGGATGAATAATGCTTTTTATTATTCCAGCTCATAACTTTTAAAAGTGGATTGCTGATATAAGAATCAAGTTATCATTCTTGGTAAAATAAAAAAGCGCCCAATATGTTTATCGAGCGCTTTTTTATTTTTGAGCATTCAGTCCTGTCTAACCTTATTTTACGTAATAAAGATGGCTAAGTTATCTAAGTTATCTAGGACTAGATGACCAAACTGGGGAGCGGATAGTACCTTGACCAGATTTACCGAATGCATCGCCGCCGTTCAATGACTTAATAGTCAGTACGCCTTTACCGCCCTGCTTTGAAGCAAAAACCACACGCTTACCGTTCGGTGAAAAACTTGGTGCTTCATCGATACCTGTAGCGCCTAAGTTCGCAGTAATGGCGCCGCTACTGTTCATAATGGCAGCTGAACGACCACTTAAAAAGGCGATTTGCGAGCCATCGCTACTAAACTGCGGGCTGGTCGCATAGCCACTATTCGATACTTGCGTGGTACGGCCTGAACCAAACTCATAACGATAAATGCGTGGTTTGTTAAACCCTGCACGGTCACTAACAAAGACAAAAGATTTGCCATCAGGGGCATAACTTGGTTGTACTTCACTGCTTGGCCAATTGGTCAGACGTCGTGGTTGACCGCCACTAGCGCTCATCTCATAAATATCGGCGCTACCCTCAAAGCTACTAGAAAACAATATTTTGCTACCATCGGGCGAAAATGACGGACTAAGGTTGCTACCTGGGAATGGCGTCAATGGTGTAGCTCCGCCCCCGCTTACGTTTTGAATATAAATAACAGGGTGAGATTTATCGCGTTGCACTGAATAAGCAATGCGATTGCCATCAGGTGACCAAGTTGGCGAAAAGATAGAGCCTGCCACTTCTGTGATGGTTTTGGCGTTTTCGCCGTCAGCATCCATGACCTTTAAGCGCGAGATTTTCTCTTTGCCAATGCCTATTTCTTCGATATAAGCAATGCGTCCTGAGAAGTCACCAGGAATACCGGTGATCAGCTCATATACTTTGTCCGAAATCACGTGGGCGGCGTAACGCATGCTTTCTTTATTATTATCAGCGGTTAACGTTTGCTTGCCTTCTAGCACGCGTCCGGTTTTAACCTCAACGACTTCATAATCGGTGACCACTTTACCGCGATTGCTGCGCGTGCTACCGATGACAAGGTAAGGAATGCCCATACTTTGCCAAACGGGCAAAGTACCTGCTAACTCGCTACTGCTGTGCGGCTGCTGCGGTAGGTTTTGACTGGTTACTTTTAGCTCAGTTTTGCTCAAATCATTTAATATAATCGGTGATAAGGTAGAATCGCCAGCAAAGGAGACAAAAGCCACTTGGCTTTGTTGTACCGGAATCTCATAATCCAATTCTAAAACGACAGGCGCCGCCAAGACGCTAGGAGCAAGCAATAAGCTTGAGGTAGTGGCAAGTAAAGAAAGGCATAGTTTTTTATGAATGCGCATAACTAAGTCAAACTCCTAGATGGGGATAATTGTTTTTATAAATGCTAAATCAATGATAACGTTAAAATGATATCGCCGCGGGTGCAAGTTGCTTAAGGTAACGTTAGCAATAATATCGTGTATGGGCAACTGCTTAATTACTGCCTTTAAACTGTATGGTAAAAGTGGGATATTTGGGGTCATCAGCATCAATTGGCAAGCTGCCGGTATTGAGCACCGCTTGTTTAGCGGCTTCATTGACCGCGCTATCAGGTCCTGACGCTGAGACATTCACGACAGCGCCACTGGCATTGACTGTGATGGTCAAGGTAGCACGCTGCGTCGAGCCTTTTGCTGCTGTCGGCGGATTATAGTTGCGTTTGATTAAATTGATGATTTCACTATTACTGGTGCCGCGACTACCGCTTGTTGATGCCGAGCGACTGCTACCTTTTGCAGTGCTGGAAGTGATGGCGTCACCAGACAGTGTTGATTGTCCATCATCTCCTAAGCTAAGGGTCTGTCCTGCGCTACCTGAGCCGCCCGTATTGATTTCTATATTTTTGTCATTGGCAGTAGGGCGTTTAATCTTAGGCGGATTGTTTTGTTTATTACGAAAATCTCGCAGCCTTTTTTGCTCTTCTATCAGCTGCGCTCTTCTTTCTTGTTCAACCTGATCATGCTCATCTAGTACAGATTCGTCCAACTGCGCTGCCCACTCAGCCATATTGCGCTCATATTCTTGATTTTGCTCAAGTAGGCGCTGGTGTTGCTCTTCGCTCATCAGCATCGGGCGAGGGTTCACCGCCTCGTCAGAACGAGTAAAAACAGGCACGCGCTGTGAAATCGGCTCGTTTGGATTGTCGTAGCTGACGCTGTCATCAAAGCTAGTTTCTGGCATATTAGTTGCTGAGCCACTTGCACCGCTATCGGCTGGCATCGCGCTCGCCGCTGCGGCACGATTGGCCAGTATCTCGCCTTGCATCTCAGCCAATTGCTCAGGAGATATCATCACGGTTTCGATGCTACCTGCGGTCTCGACTTCCATGTTTTGATACGTATAAGCCAGTATGCCAATCACAAGACCGTGTGCCAACAAGCTTAAAAGTGTCGGTAAAGTCAGCCCGTTACCTTCAGGTTCGGTCGGTACATAAACGGTGGGCGCATTACGCATAGTTGGGATACTCAAATACGATATTTATCAAATGAACGACTTTATTATAACCAGCTGAGCCAATCAAAGTTAATCTAAGAGCAGGGTAGACAGATTATAAAGAAGGGGCGGGTAACGGTGCACCCGTCAATAGTCCTACCTTTTGGATGCCTGCTTGTTGCAAGGTTGCCATCAGCGTCATGATAGCGCCGTACTGATTGTTTTTATCAGCGTTAATCATCACTTGTAAAGGCTGATCGCCAGCATCGGTATTTTGATTTTGTAAGTTGGTTAAGGTATCAATCAGTTCCGGCTCACTAATCGGCAGGTCGATGTTATTTTCATAACTGATAAAAATCTCGCCGCTATCGGTCAAGGAGACAATCACAGGTAGCTGGCTTTGACTGATGGTATTGGTTTGTTCTTTTGGCAAATCAACATCGACGCCCGTTATCAGCATTGGCGCGGTGACCATAAATATCACTAGCAGCACGAGCATGACGTCGATATAAGGAACGACGTTCATCTCCGCATTTAGCGCTTTTTTCTCACGGCGATAAGGGCTTTGTTTCATAGACCAGTTACCTGAGAACCTTGGCTATTTTGAACGCTTTGATTGGTTTGGCTTACTTGCGTACCCGCTTGCGGAATCTCGATACTGGTTTCGCGCTGTAGCATGCCTGTCATCTCGTCACAAAACAAGGCACGAGAGTCGTATAAGCGGCTCGCTTTGGCGGTAAAATGGTTATACGCCAATACCGCAGGAATCGCGGCGAATAAACCCATAGCCGTAGCAATCAAGGCTTCGGCAATACCCGGTGCGACAGTCGCTAAGGTCGCTTGCTCGCTTTGTGACAGCCCCAAAAAGGCATTCATAATACCCCAAACGGTACCGAATAAACCGACATAAGGCGCCACCGAACCAATACTTGCCAGCGTCGTTAGCCCAGACTCTAATAATTGCTGCTGACGACCCAATCCAACCCGCAGCTTACGCTCAACGCCGTCGATAATGTCGTCTTTAGGCTGACGTTTTTTATGCATTCTTAGGTATTCAGAGAACCCAACATAAAAAATCTGCTCAAGCCCTTGGCGCTCAGGCGAGCCTTGGACGCCTTGATACAGCTTTGCCAAATCTTCCCCTGACCAAAACCAGGTTTCAAACTGCTGGTCAAAATTTCTGGCGGTACCAAGACGCGCACTCATACGAAAAATAATCACCCAGCTGAGCAATGACGCTAATAACAATAATGCCATCACAATCTGTACCAATAAACTGGCTTGGGTGATTAGGTCGATAATATTTAAGGATTCAGGCATGTAAGCGGCTCATGGATAATGAATAATAGTTAATCTAATAAGGGGTTTTATATCAACCGTTAGTGTACTGCTAAATCACGCAAATATCATTAATAATATGTTAATGGCAGTGCATAAATCGCTCTCAATAAATATATGAAAAAAATAATGACAGCATGAGCATTTCATAATATTGTCCATATGGTCAACTAATTTGCACTCTTATACTAAGAAGATGTCGCCATTCATTGAAATTTTGAGCGAATTTCACTAGAATGTTATGGTTTGTTGCTGTCATTTTTCATGATGGTTCGTATTTACCAAATTATGTGTGGATAACGGATTAAAAACATCGTCTTTAACCTTAGTGTATCAGCGTCATTTACAGTCGCAATCTGGAAGCGTCATTTATCGTCGCAATTTGGGTGTATTTTATATGTTTGATTTAAACGCAGCATCGAGCGTCGCAATTTGGAAGCGACACTTATCAATACAGTTAAATAATGATAATTTACTTACTGCAATTTGGAAGCGACTCTTATGAACGCAATCGAACGCTATTTTGGTATTAATGGTGAAAACACCACGATCAAAACAGAGATTTTAGCCGGTGTCACCACGTTTTTAACGATGGCTTACATTATTTTTGTCAACCCTAACGTCCTTGCTGACGCTGGTATGGATAAAGGTGCGGTGTTTGTCGCCACCTGTCTTGCCGCCGCAGTTGGGTGTTTTATTATGGGGATTTATGCTCGCCTGCCAGTCGCGCTAGCTCCCGGTATGGGACTTAACGCCTTCTTTACGTACGGCGTGGTTTTAGGAATGGGCTACTCGTGGCAAACCGCACTTGGCGCGGTATTTTTGTCCGGTTGTATATTTATATTATTAAGCCTTTTTAAAATTCGTGAATTGATTATCAACTCTATTCCGGACAGTATTAAACAAGGCGTAGTTGCTGGTATCGGTGCGTTTTTAGCCTTTATCTCCTTACAAACCGCAGGCGTCATCGTCAATAATGACGCGACGTTAGTGGGACTGGGCGATATGACCGCGTTCTCACCTGCGATGGCGGCATTGGGCTTTATTGTTATCGTTGGCTTGTCGCATAAAAAAATACCCGGCGCAGTAACGATAGGGATTTTATTGGTAGCGCTTATCAGCTTAATTACTGGGAACACACAATTTACTGGCATTATATCGGCACCGCCACCGATAGCGCCAACGCTGATGCAGCTTGATATTGCTGGTGCATTTGACGTAGCGATGATTAGTGTTATTTTTGCTTTTTTATTCGTCGATTTATTCGATACCGCTGGTACGTTGATTGCAACGACCAGTCAAGCAGGCTTAATTGGTAAGGATGGCAAAATACCTAATATGGGCAAAGCGCTACTGGCAGATTCGAGCGCCACGGTTGCGGGTACGCTACTAGGTACTTCATCGACCACCAGCTTTGTTGAGAGTGTGTCAGGTATTGCAGCCGGAGGACGTACTGGATTAGTCGCTGTGACGGTCGGGGTGCTATTCTTATTAAGTATGTTTTTTGCTCCACTTGCTGGTATGATTCCAGGCTATGCAACAGCAGGCGCTATTTTTTATGTCGCTGTACTGATGATGGGTACTCTAAAAGATGTTGATTGGTTAGATCTAACAGAGGCGGCGCCCGTTGTCGTTGTGTTGTTGTTTACGCCATTAACTTACTCAATCGCTGATGGTATCGCGCTTGGATTTATTACCTTTGCTGCTATTAAAGTCGTCGCCGGTAAGTTCTCTGACGTGAGTATTCCTGTTTGGATATTAACGGCCGTGTTACTTGCGAAGATTGTGTTTATCTAAGATTGTAATTTAAATTGCAGTCATTTTTAGTCATTTGATAAATGCTCAGCTTTGCTCATTAAACCCTTCTTATTTTAAATGAGAAGGGTTTTTTATGCGTAAAAATAAATACTATAAACCGCTATCTTCAGCACTAAATAAAATGATTACGTTATTGATTCGCTCATATTCTGTATGGGTTTAAATTAAATGGCTGAAATAAATAAAGACAAGCCATTGATTCAAAAACGATTAATTAGCCATAGTAAATATAAATTTATAACTAAAGCGTCATTTCTAATAAGTGGTTAATAACCATTTGTTTTTAAACAGTATTTTGTTTGGTTAAAATAGGTAAATTCGTTAGTTGGAAAATTTTTTTCATGCTACCATGTCGAGGTTAAGCGCATCACCTCAATCAACGCCGTAGAGGTTTTTCTTACAGTGAATTAGTACTCTATAAGATGACAGATAAGTGTTTATTAGGCTTTAAGTTTCCATAAAACTCAGATGTTATAAATGTTAGATTTTATGAACGCAAACCTCTATGAAACGTCACTTGTCTTTGAGCATCACCTCCTTTCACTACTAACAAGAAGAAGGCACTAATGCCGCTTAGCTGTTTGTTGTTGCCTTTATATTGTTAACGTAGCCCGTTTAACACTAAAACGACCTACTTGACCGTTTCCAGCCTATGCTGGATTTTCTCGTTTTATAATGGCGCTGTTTGGTCTTTTGTTTATTGCTAATTGGCTTATTTCTATAGTTGTCATTATTTATCCACTATTCGATAGCAAAAATGTTTGTTATCAAGAATAGTAGGGGTGAAGTTTTAAGAACGTTTGACAATAATTGCCGCTATATCTTTAGCAATCAAAGCTCCCACCGCACCATTTATTATGGTTTTTAGACGATAGTTATGGAGTTGTTATGAACCCAGTAGACCAATTTACCCCGCAAGAGCCGATTTTATTTAATCCGCTCGATATATTGAAGCCCGCTTATCTCAGTCAATCGTCGAACGAGCTTTTCTCCCGTATTTCTCCTTTATATAGTGTGGACGAGGAGCGCTGGTTGACGGACTTGTTGCCGCTCGCCAAACCAACAGATGCCGAGCGTGAAGGGGCTGCTACGCAAACTCGTCAATTGGTCGAGCATGTGCGTAATGATGGCAAAGCCGTAAAAATGGTTGATTCATTATTGCTTGAATATAGCCTTGATACCCAAGAAGGTATTTTGCTCATGAGTTTGGCAGAAGCCTTGATTCGAGTGCCAGACAATTATACCGCTGATGCGCTTATCCACGACAAAATGAGCGTCGCTGACTGGAAAAAACACATCAAAAATGACAACGGTTTTATGGTCAATGCCTCGACGTGGGGCATGATGATGACGGGCCGCGTTGTCAGTATTGATCGTGATACTACCGCTGCTGGGTTTTTGGACCGTATGACCAAAAAAATGGGCGAGCCGGTCATTCGTAGTGCCATGCAAAAAGCCATGCGCATTATGGGGCATCAGTTTGTACTTGGCGCCAACATCGAGGGCGCCAACAAAAACAGCCAGCCTTATCGTAATAAAGGCTATACCTATTCGTTTGATATGCTAGGTGAGGCGGCGATTACCCATAAAGATGCGGAAAAATACTTTAACGATTACCTGCATGCGATTAAAGCGACGGCTAACATTAAGGTAAAAGAAGGTATGCCAAAGCCGTCAGTGTCTATTAAGCTATCGGCATTGCACCCGCGTTATGAAGCGACGCAAGAAGCGCAAGTGATGGGACTACTGCGTCAGCGTTGCTTGTTATTGATTGAAGCGGCCCGTGAGGTCAATGTCGATATCAGTATCGATGCTGAAGAAGCAGACCGCCTTGAGATTTCTTTAAAGCTGTTTGAGTCTCTTTACCGTGATAACTTAACCGCCGGTTGGGATGGCTTAGGGTTGGTGGTACAAGGTTACTCTAAACGTGCGATTGCCGTTTTGACGTGGCTTGCGCGTTTGGCAACTGAAGTCGGTGACCGTATTCCAGTACGTCTGGTCAAAGGCGCGTATTGGGATACTGAAATCAAACTGGCCCAGCAAAAGGGACTGTCCGGCTATCCGGTCTGGACCCGTAAAGAAGGCACAGACACCGCTTATCTTGCCTGTGCGCGCTTCTTATTGTCAGAGCATTTGCGCGGTTTGATTTGGCCACAGTTTGCTACCCATAATGCGCACACGCTTGCTTCAGTGATGACCATGAGCGCGCACAGAGAGTTTGAGTTCCAGCGTCTTCATGGCATGGGCGATGCGCTTTATGACCATATTCTGCAAGCTTACAAAATCCCCGTGCGTATTTATGCACCTGTTGGCGCTCATAAAGACTTGCTACCGTACTTGGTACGCCGCTTACTAGAAAACGGTGCCAATAGCTCGTTTGTGCATCAGCTGTTAGATAAGTCTTATCCCATTGATAAGCTCACCGTGCACCCATACGATAAGTTATTGAGCAATGCTACTTTGCACAATCCTGATATTCCGTTGCCATTAGATATCTATGGCGCGCGCCGAGCCAGTTTTGGCCCTAATATCTTTGTAGAGTCGCAGTGGCTACTATTTAAAGCCGCTATCGATAGCCATTTGCATAAAACTTGGTCGGCAACTTCTATCATTAACGGCAAAGCAGTTGATGCAGATAAAGTCGATGGCAATTCTGAAAAACTTGAGTCGCAAACCGTACGCGCGCCTTGGAACCATGAAGTCATCGCCGGTGAAGTCGCCTACGCCAATGCTGATATTGCGCAGCAAGCCATTGATGCTGCCATTGCAGGTCAAAGCGTATGGCGAGCCGTACCTGCTGCCAAGCGCGCGGCTATTTTGCGTAAAGTGGCGGACTTGTATGAAGAAAATTATGCCGAATTGATGGCGCTTTGCCAAATCGAAGCGGGTAAAACCATGCAAGACGGCATTGATGAAATCAAAGAAGCGGTTGATTTTTGCCGTTTTTATGCCGATGAAGCAGAACGTCTCGACGCCAAGGTTTATGAGTTTACCGACTTAGCAGGCAAGCAATCACGTCAAGTGTATAAGCCGCGGGGCACCTTTGTTTGTATCAGCCCGTGGAATTTTCCTTTGGCAATTTATACTGGTCAAATCATGGCGGCGCTTGCCGCAGGTAATACTGTAGTCGCCAAGCCTGCCGAGCAAACCAGCTTAATCGCGCATTTTGCTGTGCAGCTGATGTATCAAGCTGGCGTGCCGGTAGACGCTTTGCAGTTTGTTGTTGGCGCTGGCGAAGTTGGCGGCACGTTGACCGCTGCCGATAATATTGCAGGCGTTATTTTCACCGGTTCAACCCAAACGGCGCAGCATATCAATCAGAGCCTGCATCAGCAAATCAGTGGTGAGTTGCCAGTATTGATAGCCGAAACCGGCGGTCAGAATGCCATGGTTGTCGATTCAACCGCATTGCCCGAGCAAGTGGTTAAAGATGCGGTATTATCTGCCTTTGGTTCGGCAGGTCAACGCTGTTCTGCGTGTCGTATTTTATGTGTGCAAGAAGAAGTGGCGGACAATTTAATCGAGCTGTTACAAGGAACGATGGCTGAATTGGTCGTCGGCAATCCATTGTATGCCGCAACCGACGTCGGCCCAGTAATTGATGCTGATGCCAAGCAAAGTCTGGACGCGCATATCGAACGTATGGCGGCTGAACCAACGGCGACGATCTTGGCGCAGACGCCGATGAGCGCAAGCTCAGTGGTTAGCGAAGAGCGCTCTACCTTTGTTTTGCCAACCGCGATTGAGGTGAAAAGTATCGATGTGATTGGCGGTGAGCACTTTGGTCCGATATTGCATGTGCTACGTTATCAAGCGCGCGACTTGAATAAGCTTATTGATGCGATTAATAGCACAGGTTTTGGTTTGACCTTGGGTATCCACAGCCGTATTGAAAATATCGCCGAGCATATCGAGCGCCGTGCCTTTGTCGGCAACACTTACATTAACCGCAACCAAATCGGTGCCGTCGTTAACGTGCAGCCGTTTGGTGGTTGTGGTCTGTCTGGCACGGGTCCAAAAGCTGGCGGGCCGCATTACGTTGCGCGTCTGATGCAGCTGTGTACTGAGTCGAACACGGCGGTAGAAAATAATAGCACTGAAACCCAAACCCAAATCGCATAAGGAGTAGCAAGATGGCGAATGAATTTAAAAAGAATCATGCCCAAGTTTGTGAAGCTTGGCGGTTATTAAGCGCGGTAGAGCGAGCAACTTATCTGCAAGCAGCTGTTGCTAAATTGGCTTTGCTTACTGGTGACGCCAATAAAGCCAAGCGTTTATTTACCCATTTATTAAATGCCGCGCCGATGCTCGATGACGTGCAGCGTATGACGGGCGCAACAGGTGAGTCCAATGACTTGTACGTGACTGCTCGCGGCAAAACCATGGTTATCGGCGGCGAATCTGCTCGCGCGATGGCGGTACTTGGTCAGCTGGTCGCAGCTTTACTGACTGGCAACGAGGTGATACTGCATTGTCCAAGTCAGAGCGAGATGTGTATTGAAGCGGCAAAAATATTGCATGACACTGGCATCAGTGATGATGTATTAAGCGTTGCCAATGATTCGCAAACCATTACACTGCTATATATCGATCGATTGGCGCAAGTCGCGGTCGCTGGTAACCAAAGCGAAGTGCAAGCCATCAGCCAAGAGCTTGCTAAGACCGATGGTATCTTGACGCAAGTTATTGCAGTCACTGATATGGAGGGGATGTCAGAGATGCTAACGCCCGATTATCTGTACCGCTTTGTCACTGAGCGGGTAAGGACCATTAATACCACAGCGATTGGCGGTAATGCCAGCTTGCTCGAGCTTGGCACTGAGTAAGTGCTGTAAAGCTAAATAAAAAAACTAGTATTGTATAAGCGGCGGTCAGTAGCCATTTTCCAAGCAATTTGGGAAATGATTACTGACCGTTTTTTATTGTTTTATGAAAAATTAAGGATAAAATTAATCAAAAAGGTTGGCTAAAAATATATAGTATTAAAAAGTTTTTGAATTATTAAACAAAATAATGTGCTTTTTTGAGTTGTAAGTTAAATAAAGTTAATGCTAGTATAAGTTAACCGTTTAGTCAGCATTTATTCATTGAATGCTAATAGACAGCTTCAACACGGAATGTTGAGGTACTTTAAGCTAAAAAGGAGTGTGACCCATGCTTATATTCTCCGTTTTTTCGATAGGGTAGTTAGCTTTACCTTTACCTATACCCGACCTTTATGACCGCTTTTTAATTGACGCATAGATGATTGGTGAATTAAAAAGTTCAAACCGCAAACCGATTAAGCCTGAGCAAGTCAGTAGTCAGATAGGCAGTCAGCTTATTCAATACCCGTATAACTATCAGTATTGATGTAGGTATGATGATCGTCATCGTATAAATTTTATTAACATGATAATTGAATACTACCTTAGGGCGGTGTCGTAGTGACGCCTGACCTTTGCAGATATTGATTGTTAACATTTTATATTCGATTCAGATAAAACTATGGTTTTTATCTGCCTTTTATTCTGACAGCCGAGCGTTGCTATGATTCGTTTTTATTTGAACGGTCAGTACAAACAAGTCACTGATCTAAACCCGAACACCACCGTTCTTGAGTATCTGCGTCTGCACGAAAAGCAAACCGATACCAAAGAAGGCTGCGCGAGTGGCGACTGCGGCGCGTGTACCATCATGGCGCAGCGCTTGCCTGCTCATGACGCAGACCAATCTATGCAAGCACCTTTTTATACCCTTAATGCTTGTATCACGCTACTGTCATTGATGGATGGTCATCATCTGATGACGGCCGCTTATATCGCCGATAATCCCGCCAATCACCCAGATCGCGCCTTATTGCACCCAGCTCAGCAAGCCATGGTTGATTGTCACGGCTCGCAGTGCGGCTTTTGTACGCCTGGATTTGTCATGACGCTTGCGAGTACTTATGAAAACCATCGTCTGCAACTGGCAGCAGGTTCGGCGTCGGACGATCTTAGTTACGATGATATTGTCGCTGCTATATCCGGAAATCTGTGCCGCTGTACCGGTTATCGTCCTATTATCGATGCGGGTTTAGCGATGGGCAAAATTGGCAAACAGCGCGATGCTGGGCAAATCATTGCTAAAGATTTAACGATAAAGCTGGCAACCGATGCAATGGCAAACAGCAAACACGCTGCTAGCAATACTATCACGCCTGCACTCACTCAAGCATCACGTAAACTTTTTATTCCGCAGTCCATTGACGAGCTCAATCAGGTGTTAGCCGCGTATCCAAACGCAACCATTTGGGCAGGTGGTACTGATTTGGGGTTAAGCGTGACCCAGCACCTGGTCGATCATGAAGTGATTGTGCAACTGTCAGCGGTTGAGGCGCTAAAAACTTGGTCGCTACAAGACTTACATCAACATACTGATGAGAAATCTAGAGTTAATGTCGATAAAGTTAACAGCGACAAGGTTAATAGCGAAATGAAATCGGCAGTACCATCTTTAATATTGGGCGCGGGCATGAGTTATCAGCAACTGCTACCTGTCCTTGAAGAGTATTTTCCAAGTTTTGCTCATTTATTTGAACGCATTGCCTCGCCGCAAATTCGCAATATGGGCACCATTGGCGGTAACGTCGCTAATGCTTCACCGATTGGCGATTTGCCCCCGGTTTTATTGGCACTAGATGCGCAAATTCATTTGCGTCATTGCGCAGCTATTGATGGTAGCGATGCTAATAAAAATGGTTATATTGATGAGATTATACCTTTACAGGCATTTTTCTTGGATTATAAAAAGACCAAACTGCGCACTGGTAGTTATATCGTCGCCCTGCATATTCCGCTGTTGCAAGACCATCAGTATTTATATGTTCATAAGGTAAGTAAGCGTTATGAAGACGACATTTCTGCTTGTTTATTGGCAGCAAGAATCGATTTGGTAGCAGATGGGTTGACGATTAAAAATGCAAAATTCGGTCTGGGCGGTATGGCGGCGATTCCTTTATTAGCGACGAATTGTCAGGAAATGCTGGTTGGGCAATCTGTTGAGGTTGCCAGTTTTGAGGCGGCAGCGCAAAAGTTGGCGTTAGATGTCTCGCCTATGACGGACGTTAGAGCCAGTCGTGAGTATCGTATGCATGTCGTGCAGCGCTTAATGATTAAATGCGGTAAGCAATTGGTCGCAGATATACAACCTGCGAGCGCTTAACGTTTATCGCCATTTGTAAAGAATACAAGGAAGAGACACTATGAGCCATCATTCTTCACTATTTGACAGTTATAGTATACGCCGACAGCGCCCGCCAAAAAATAAAATCGGTACGGGAGTCAAACATGACAGTGCTATCAGCCATGTGATGGGAACGGCCACTTACGTCGATGACATGCTAAAACCGCAAAACACCCTGCATTTAGCGATTGGTAAAAGCACTCATGCCCATGCCCGTATCGTGCATATGGATTTGAGTGCAGTATGGGCGGCCGATGGGGTGGTCGATGTCATTACGTTTCAGGATTTGCCTGCTAAGACTGATATCGGCCCAGTGTTCGATGGCGATCCATTAATGGCAGATAAAGTCACCGAATACGTCGGTCAAACCTTATTTGCAGTCGTTGCAACCAGTCACCGTGCCGCCAAAAAGGCAGTGCTGAATGCGCTAATAGAATATGAGCCATTAGCAGCCATATTGACTATCGATGACGCATTAGAGCAAGAGCAGTTTGTACGGCCAAGCCACTTTATGCAGCGCGGTGATACGCAAGCTGAGCTAAAATCAGCACCGACGCGTATTGCAGGGCATATTCATATGCTTGGGCAAGAGCATTTTTATCTTGAGGGGCAGGTATCTTACGTTGTGCCTTGTGATGATGGCGGTCTTGAAGTTTATACGTCGTCGCAGCATCCAAGCGAAGTGCAGCAACTGGTCGCTGAAGTAGTGGACCTGCCATTTCATGCGGTGACTACCATTGTGCGTAGAATGGGCGGCGGCTTTGGCGGTAAAGAAACCCAAGCTGCGGCGTGGGCGTGCCTGTGCGCTATCGTGGCTAAGCGCCAAAATATGCCAGTCAGTATGCGCTTAGATCGACAAGATGACATGGTGGTGACTGGTAAACGGCACGAGTTTTCCAATCGCTATGAGGTCGGCGTCAATGAAGACGGACAGATACTTGGAGTCGATATGCAGCTAGCAGGACTATGTGGCTATTCGCCTGATTTGTCCGATGCTATTGTCGATCGGGCGATGTTTCATTGTGATAATGCTTACTATTATCCGGCCGCGCAGATAGCAGGTCACCGCTGCAAGACCCATACGGTATCTAACACTGCTTATCGCGGTTTTGGTGGGCCACAAGGTTTGCTAACCGCTGAATATATGATGGATCACATTGCTTATACGTTAGGCAGAGATCCGTTGCAGGTACGTCTAGCAAACTTATATCAAAACGGTCAAAGCACCCATTACGGTCAGCCGATTGAGCATTTTGATTTGGGGACTATCATGCGGACGCTCGCACAGGATAGCGATTACGATAAGCGCCGTCAGCAAATTATCGAAGCAAATAAAAAGGCTGAAGCTGAAGGCAATGATAAACGCTGGGGTCTAGCGTTAACGCCAGTGAAATTCGGTATCTCATTTACCGTGCAAACCCTCAATCAAGCTGGCGCTTTGGTACTTATTTATACCGATGGCACGATTCAAGTCAATCATGGCGGCACCGAGATGGGTCAAGGGTTATATATTAAAATTGCCCAAATCGTCGCCAACGAGTTCGATGTTGATTTGGATACCGTCAAAGCAACCGCTACCCGTACCGATAAAGTGCCAAACACCTCGCCGACGGCTGCCTCATCGGGTACGGATATGAATGGGAAAGCGGCGCAAAATGCCTGTATAACCATTAAAAATCGTTTGCTTAAGTTTGCCTCTGAGCATTTTAAAGTCAATGCCGAAGATGTCCGTTTTGAGCGCAATCACGTTCATATCGGCACTAAAGAAGTGCTTACCTTTGCAGATTTTGTCTTGCTCGCTTATCAGCACCGTATTAGTTTGTCTTCGACTGGCTATTACAAAACGCCCAAGATATTTTATGACCGCTCAAAAGCGTGGGGTCGACCATTTTTTTACTTTGCCTTGGGCGCTGCCTGCGCAGAAGTTGAGATTGACACTTTAACAGGAGAGTACAAAGTGCTGCGCTGCGATATCTTGCACGATGTCGGACAATCGATTAATCCTGCAGTTGATATTGGTCAGATTGAAGGAGGCTTTGTGCAAGGTATGGGCTGGCTGACCACTGAGGAGCTTATTTGGGATAAAAAAGGCAAGCTTGCTTCTAACAGCCCCGCTAATTATAAAATTCCTACGGCACATGATTTGCCTAAACAATGGCGCGTCAAACTGTTTGATCGTAAAAATGAAGAGCAGACTATTTATAATTCTAAAGCCGTTGGTGAGCCACCGTTTATGTTAGCAGCGAGCGTTTGGTGTGCGATTAATAATGCCATCGCAAGCTTGGGTAATTATAAGAAAAATCCAGAGCTGACCATGCCAGCGACGCCAGAGGCCGTACTAAAAGCCGTCATGCGTCTACAAGGGCAAGCGTGGGAAATCGCTTCTAAACCAGATACCGAAACTATTGAAAGCTTAACGCCAGCTGACGATGACTGCGGCATTGATGACGATCGCGTACTGCCGCAGCAAGTACCGCATGCGACAGACACGACACCGCCTGCGTCTGAAGGTCAATTGTTTGATGAAGAGCCTGAGGCGATAGAAAACCCTAACGTCTCAACGGCTCGTGGACCAGCTCATAGTGAATAAGTCACTTATCACGCCAATGCCACCAACGAAATGGTATAAGGGACTGGCGCAATATCAGCAGCAGGGGGTTGCCCATGTATTAGCGACGGTCGTTGCCGTCAATGGTTCGGCACCTCGCGATCTACAATCTAAAATGATTGTCACGCTCGATGACTGCTGCGATACATTGGGCGGTGGGAGTTTAGAGCATGATGTAACGCTAACAGCGCGGCAACTATTAAATGGCGAGCTTGAGCCAAATAATTCGAAAGCTTCCTCTCAACCATTAAAAGCAGGCAGGTCTGCAAAAGCACAAGCGGTACGCCGTGAAGCAGTTTACAGCAAACATTATCCATTGGGCGCTAAGTTAGCACAATGCTGCGGTGGTAGCGTGACGGTGATGTTTGAATGCTTTCACTTAACACCACCGATGTCGCTATTGGTTTTTGGGGGCGGACACGTAGCTACCGCATTAATGAGCATATTGGCTGAGCTGCCTTGCCAAGTGGACTGGATAGACAGTCGTCCTGAGATGTTTGAGCGTTATCTGAGCGCTGAATCTGGCACAGTGGACGGACAGGTAAATGACCAATTACCAGCGCATATTCGTGTGCATATTGACGACGATCCGGTTGATTTTATCCGTCCATTTTTGACCAATGGCGCTCGCAGACTATCTACAAATAAAGGTACGCAATATTTTATTTTAGTCATGACTCATGATCACAGTCTTGATTTTGACTTGGTGCGCGCGGCTTTAGATTGTTTGCTAGCTACTGATTCAAAGACTGCATTAAAGGAAAGCAGTGCGCGGCCTTATGTCGGCTGTATCAGCTCGGCAACCAAAGCCAAGCGCTTTAAAGAAAAGTTGCTGCAGCGCGGTTATAGCGAAAAAGTCGTTGATAAGGTAACGATGCCAATTGGCCTTGAGATTGGCGGTAAAGAACCAATGGCCGTTGCGGTATCTATCGCCAGTCAAATTTTGCAGCTGTATCACCAAGCATAAATATTATTTCTAATTAACATTTATCAGTAAAACTTTATTGCCTTTTACTCTATTTAGGTGAGACGCCTTTATGACCATACATATTTATCAAGCACGACTGCTGCATTATCTAACCGAAGACAATCTGGCTAAGAGAGAAAAAAGCACCAACAGCAGTGATACAAGCACTAATGATACGCATGCCAATGATGCCACACTACCAGTGGTTGATAAAAATGTCATATTGCGCCCTGTAATCGCAGGTATTAATGTTTATCCTGAGTATATTGCCGAAGGTGCTTTGGTCGTCGATGATGTGAGCGGTCACGTGCTAGACTATGGCAGTAAAAATGTGATTATGGCGCGATATGCTAGTAGTAGCGCACAACAGAGCAAAGCGCCCGTAGAGATTCACGATTATCAAGACAAGCTAATCATGCCAGGCTTTATTGACACTCATGTGCATTATCCGCAGATAGATATGATTGCCGCCTTTGGTGAGCAATTGCTTGATTGGCTCAACAATTACACCTTTGTCACCGAAGCCAATTTTAGTGACCCACAGGTTGCGCATGATACCTCAAAGTTCTTTTTAAACCAGCTGCTTGCCAATGGTACGACCAGCGCTTTGGTGTTTTCGACCAGTCATCCTGAGTCTGTTGAAGCGTTTTTTGAAGAAAGTACTCGCCTAAATACGCGCATGATTACCGGTAATGTACTGATGGATCAAAATGCGCCCGAGCATTTGTGTGTACCGACTGAGAAAGGTATCCGCGATTCGCAAAATATTATTGACAAATGGCACGAGCACGGTCGTCAACATGTGGCGATTACGCCAAGATTTGCCATCACATCGACGCCAAAACAGCTGCAAATGGCTGGTGAGTTATATCGCAGCTATGAGAGTGTATATCTGCAAACGCATCTGGCCGAAAACCTGGCTGAAATTGCCTTTGTACGTGAGCTTTATCCCAAACATACGGGCTATCTCGACGTTTATCATGATTTGGGGTTACTGGGAAGGCGAACTACTTTAGCTCATGGTATTTATCTTGAAGCATCAGAGTATGAGGTGCTGCGTGATACTGGGACGCAAATTGCCCATTGTCCAACGTCCAATTTATTTTTGGGTAGTGGTTTGTTTAATTTATCTAAGACTTTACGTTATACCGGCGTTAGTATCGCCACCGATGTAGGGGCAGGAACCAGTTTGTCGATGCTGACGACGTTATCGGAAGCTTATAAAGTGCAACAATTACAAAACAACCCATTATCCGCGCATCAAGGCTTGTATCAGATTACTTTGGGTAACGCGCAGTCGCTATTATTAGACGATAAAATCGGTAACTTTATGCCTGATAAAGAAGCGGATTTTGTAATAATAGACATGGGCGCGACAGAGCTACTCGCGCGCCGTATGATGCAGACAAAATTACACGATGAGCAGTTATTTGTGCTGATGATGCTTGGCGACGATAGAGTGATTGAAGAAACAGTCATTGCTGGCATGAGCCGTTATAAAAAAGGCGTGGTATAAAAAAGGGGTAATATAAAATAAGCTGACAAATAGCCAGCTTATTTCAAGGTGAATTTTTCAACAACACTCATAATTATTGAGTGGTTATGGCTACCGTATCATTCGGGATATTGTAGCCACACCCAACCATTCTCTAACCATTCGCTTAAATCATCTGGGTCAATATTTTTAACATCTTGACTTTGTAAATGCTTACCATTGGCCAAACGCATTAGCACAGCGGCCACATCCGCATCCAAACCATCAAGGCGCTGACCGTTGGCATATAGCGTCACGCCATCATTGGTTTGGCTATAAAGCAAACGATTGCTATAGTCGGCTTGTAGCGTTGCGCCATCTGATAGGGCCTGCATCAACTCATCAGTATCTAGCGTTTCTTCTGGTACCAGCGCATCATACTGGCGTTTACTAACAACTTCGGATACTGCTTGACGAATGATATCGTTGCCGCGCTCAGATTGGAGCATTTGTAAGAGCTGGTCTTTAATCGCCTCGATACTGCTTGCTGTCAATTCACCCGACGCTTGTAGTGTTTGTGGCAGTAGCATTGGAATAAATAAATCGCTGTCGTTGGTAGCAATATCAGCCAGACTGTCGATGATTTGCATCAAATTCGGACGACGACAACCAAAAGAGAAGGTTAGGCAATCATTTTGCGCGACGCCAAAGTGTGATAATTTCGGCGGCACATAAAGTACGTCGCCCGCTTCTAATATCTCATCAAAAATAATCTCGCCCATATCATCGAACAATCTAATCGGCTCATCGGCGACAAACTCAGTGTTTTTATCACAAAATTTGCCAAGCTGCCAACGACGCTGACCGTAGCCTTGCGCTAAAAACACATCGTAATCATCATAATGCTTGCCGACTGAGCCGCCTTTTGGCGCATAAGACACCATGATATCGTCGCGTTGCCACTGCGGGATAAAATCAAACGCTTGCCACAATTGTCCGAGCTCAGGCGACCATTGTTCAAGGTTTTGTACCAGTACCGTCCATTGTTCAGGTAAATTGTCAAAATCGCTTTCAGTTAAGGGACTTTTTTTAAGTTGCCATTGCGCTAGGCCGTCTTGCTTAGTAGCGGCTTGGGTGAGCAGGCGTGCAGCCGCGTCTTCTTCAATAGCAAGACCAAGCATATCGTCTGGCTCAAACATGCCAATTAGCTGCGGTAAGCCTTGCTTAATAAGGAGCGGTCTTTTTTGCCAATATTCACTTAAAAATTGCTCAGGCGTGATAGAGTCGGGCAAGCAAAGAGGAATTGTGGTCATTGATAAATCCATGTCTAAAAATGGGTATAAGAGAAATAACAAGAGATGCTTTATAGGAAAGTTTTAATAGTTTATGATTATCGCCTAGCTGATAGCGAGTATTACCGTATGAATAGTTGCTGTCAGAACACCTCATCAATCGTAGGAAGTTTATGAAAAAATTACATTTTATCGTTATTATCGCCAGCGTATTTTTATTACAAGCTTGTGTGCACAAGGTTGTGACCGTGCCAGCTAAAATCGCTTATAAAACCACCAAAGGCGTGGTCAAAGGCACAGTGGCGGTCGGTAAAGCCATCATACCGGGCGACAGTGATGACGATGATAAAAAAGATAAAAAATAAAACCTTACCCATTAACTAACTGTCTTTTAAGACAAGTAATATTAGGTAAGGTTAATGTTTTTCTTAATATAAATGAATAGGCAGTCCTACTCATTTATATCTATTTCAAAATATGTCCGCTAGCTACTTCAAGCTTGATCAGAGATTAAAGCTTAGCAATCCAGTCTTTAATCGTGCGAGCTTGCTCAGCGGCATTACCAGTATAAGTCGCAGGCGTCAGCTCACGTAGGCGCGCTTTATCGCTATCTGAAACCGCAGATAATTCATCGCTTTCAACGAAAGTTAGCATGGCCTCACGCGTCATGGCATTGCCGCGGGTTAAGGCTTTGAGTTTTTCGTACGGGTTCTCAACGCGGTAACGACGCATGACCGTTTGAATCGGCTCAGCCAATACTTCTTGCGCGTTATCTAAGTCGTCATTTAAACGCTGTGCATTCAATTCAAGTTTACCAACGCCTTTTAGGCACGCATCATAAGCAATCATACTTTGCGCTAAGCCAACACCGATATTACGCAGTACAGTCGAGTCTGATAAATCGCGCTGCATACGTGAAATCGGTAGCTTTTCACCCAAATGAGCGAGCATTGCATTCGCCACACCCAAGTTACCTTCTGAGTTTTCAAAATCAATGGGGTTGACTTTATGCGGCATGGTAGAAGAGCCGACTTCACCATCTTTTAGGCGCTGTTTAAAATAGCCTAAGCTAATATATTGCCAAATATCACGGTTAAAATCGATTAATATAGTATTAAAACGTTTGACCGCATCGAACAATTCAGCGATATAGTCATGCGGCTCGATTTGAGTGGTGTAAGGGTTAAAGGTTAGCTCTAGGTGCTGGTCAATAAACTGCTCAGCGTGTGCTTGCCAATCAACATCAGGATAGGCTGAAAAGTGCGCGTTATAGTTACCAACCGCGCCATTGATTTTACCGAGTAGCTCAACTTGACCGATTTGTTTGATTTGGCGGGCTAAGCGATAAGCGACGTTTGCCATCTCTTTGCCCAAAGTCGTTGGACTTGCAGTTTGACCGTGCGTGCGTGATAGCATTGGCTGGTCAGCATGAGTAATCGCCAAATCAACAATGCTATCGGTCACTTGCTGCATTTTTGCAACCACAATCTCGCGGCTGTCTTTTAGCATCAATGCGTATGACAAGTTGTTGATATCTTCACTGGTACAAGCGAAATGAATAAACTCCAAGCTGTCTTCTAACTGCTGATTACCACGGAATTTGTCTTTGATAAAGTATTCAACCGCTTTGACATCATGGTTGGTCGTCGCTTCGATATCTTTAATCGTTTGCGCGTCCGCTTCGCTAAAGTCGTCAACGATGCTGTTTAAAAAGGCATTGGTATCAGCATCAAACGCTGCCAACTCACCAATTGCGCTATTATCTGCCAATGACTGTAACCAGCGAATCTCGACGGTAACGCGAGCTTTAATCAGACCAAATTCAGATAGATAAGGACGCAAGCTGTCGGCTTTAGATGCGTAACGGCCATCGATTGGAGAGAGTGCGGTAAGTGGAGTCATAGTGATGCCTCAAATAGTTGTCAAAAGTAACAGGAGTAAAAGTGTTAAAAATAAGCAAAAATGAAGAAAGGTTGAAAGTTATTTAAAATCAAAACCCACAAGGCGCATCGATAGCGGCAATCACACCGCCACCAAGACACACCTCATCGATATAAAATACCGCTGATTGACCAGGCGTAACGGCTCGTTGCGGCTCATCAAATACCACACGGACTTCACTGCCATCATCATTTAGCGCGTAAACACGGCAGGCCTGATCGGGCTGACGATAGCGAGATTTTGCCATACAGCGTAAGCCTTCCGTGCTAAAAATATTGGCAGGCGGCAAGCCTTCGACCCAGTCAAGCTTATAAGCTTGTAGCTCATTACTCATCAGCATCGGATGCTCATGACCTTGACCGACGATCAAACGGTTTTTAGCCAAATCTTTTGCTAGTACAAACCAAGGCTCTTCTGGACGGTCTTTGACGCCACCGATACCGATGCCGCCGCGCTGACCTAAAGTATAATACATCAAGCCATCATGCTGACCTATCACATGACCGTCGTCGGTGACGATATCGCCTTTTTGTGCTGGCAAGTACTGTTGTAAAAAGTCTTTAAAACGGCGCTCACCAATGAAGCAAATACCAGTAGAATCTTTCTTTTTAGCCGTCGCCAAGTCATGTTCTTCAGCGATTTGACGCACGACTGGTTTTTCAAGCTCGCCTACCGGGAATAGCGTCTTAGCGATTTTATCGCCGCCGACCGCATGTAAGAAGTAGCTTTGGTCTTTATTATTATCTAGTCCACACAAGAGCTGGGCGACGGTTTCACCGTTGTTATTTTCATAGTTCACGCTGCGGCGCGTATAGTGACCAGTGGCAATATAATCAGCACCGAGGGTCAACGCATAATCTAAGAACGCTTTAAATTTGATTTCTTTATTGCATAAAATATCTGGATTTGGGGTGCGTCCAGCTTTGTACTCTGCTAAGAAATGCTCAAAAACGCGATCCCAATATTCCATTGCAAAGTTGGCGGTGTGCAGCTTGATACCGATTTTGTCACATACCGCTTGCGCATCTGCTAGGTCGTCCATCGCCGTACAGTATTCGGTGCCGTCATCTTCTTCCCAGTTCTTCATAAACAGACCTTCCACTTTAAAGCCTGCTTGCTGAAGCAAAACGGCCGATACGGAAGAGTCGACGCCGCCTGACATACCAACGATGACGTGCTTGCTGCTAGGATTGTCAATATTGGCAAGCGTCAAAGGACGATGGATGCTAAAAGCGTCTGAAACGGGTAGACTTGAGGTGTTTGGCGTGGCTGACATAGAATTGCTCAACAATTTATACCTTACCCAAAGTATAAAATGCCCCTATTCATCGATAAAAAGACTAAGAGTGATAGACTTAGTCAGCGGATAAGGTCATCTCATTTTTTGGACGGGGTATTTTGGACTGGGTATTGTGATAAAATAAGCGTCATATTATAACAGTTAATCGTAAGCGGTGGCGAGCTATGCACGCTCATGTTGTCTAAAAGCGCTTTAGAAATTTAGATAGCGGTTCTAAATTATTTTAATCACTCTTCATTCACTTAGTAATTCACTTGGAATAATAATGATAAAAATTGGTCAAGGTATCGATGTCCATGCGTTTCATAATACGGGCGAGCAGCAGCAATACGTGATACTGGCGGGCGTGCCGATAGAGCATACCCATAGTTTGCTGGCACATTCTGATGGCGATGTGGTGCTCCATGCGCTTGCTGACGCGCTGCTTGGCGCATTGGCACTTGGGGATATTGGGCAGCATTTTCCAGATACCGATGCGGCGCACGCCGGCTTGGATTCGCGCGTCCTACTCCGTTATGTGTATGGTAAAGTCCAAGCTGCCGGTTATACTTTAGGCAATGCTGATATCACGGTGATGTGTGAGCGCCCAAAATTGGCACCCTATAATTTGGCGATGCGCGAAAATATCGCCAGTGACTTGCAAACAGCTGTGAGTAATGTCAGCATTAAAGCCACAACGACTGAAAAACTGGGCTTTACCGGTCGCCAAGAGGGTATCATGGCCAATGCCGTGGTATTATTGGTACCAAATATGATGATGTCTGACGACAATATGGCTAGCAATACTATTTCTGATGTTAACGTTTCAGATGCTAATATGCCTAATGTTTAATCCCTAATGGCTTAGTAGTGAGTCATGATGGTTGCAATAAACGGCAATCGCCCCATGTAGCAGCCACAGGCCAAATTTAGCGTGACCTATCTTTTTTTGATAATAGTTTTAATAAATAGGAGCTTTTATGAGTGAGCAAACCCCAAATACTGCTGCAAACGATGTTGAACAGCTGATTCGTGATCAAATCAAAGACAATAAAGTCATCCTTTATATGAAAGGCACACCGCAGTTTCCACAGTGTGGTTTTTCTGCTAAGTCGATTGAGGTTTTGACCCAAATTGGCCGCCCGTTTGCTTATGTTAATATTCTAGAAAACCCAGAAATTCGTGCTACGTTACCGAAGATTGCTAATTGGCCAACGTTCCCGCAATTATGGATTGACGGTGAATTGATGGGCGGTTCAGACATCATTTTGCAAATGTACCAATCAGGCGAGCTAAAACCTTTGGTTGAAGCCAATAGCCCAGCTGCTTAATGGTTAAGCGTTTTTATTGGGCAGTTAATAAGCCTCAATAAATCATTTAGAAATTGCAGCAAAGTAAACCTGAATAGCCATTTCTCTTCATGAAGAAAGGCTATTCGGGTTTTTTATTGTCTATGCAATTTATTGTTTTTATCGCTTTTAGCCCCATATAGTGTCCAAGATAAATATATTTTGCCTAAAAGCGAGAGTTATATGAGTAATCACTTAGCAAACACCGAATTACCAAATACAGAATTAACGGAGCAGCAGGAGGCGGCTGAACAAGCGGCTATCGAAAAACGCCGCGAGTATTTAAAAAACGAATCAACCCGTTTAATCGATATGGCGGGCAATGAGCCAAATTCTGCCCTTAAATGTATCCATCAGCTTAGCGTAGCAGGCGGCGCAACTGAAGCGACTTATATTGCCATTGAGCAGCGTATCGTCGCGGATCAAGATGCAGCTGGTGCTTATCATTTGGCATTATTGGCACAAAACACCCCTGATTTACCCATCGATGCGCGGCAACTTATTGAGATGGTTGTGCTAAAGGGTGATAACGCTCAGCGTTTGGCCTTGCTAAAAAACTTGCCATTGCCGCCAGTTGAGATGATTAAAGAGCAAATCTTGGCGACCAATGACGGCGACGCTATTGGGCAGATGAATGCCTATTTGCAGATTAACCCAGAAGCTTACGGCAGCCACCATATGCTGGCAAGTGGGCAGGCTGACCGTATTGTACCGCTCAGCCCTGGTAAATAAATCCATTCGAGGTTTATCAAGCTTTTATTGATGCACCTTTATGATTAATGGCAATAGCAGTTAATTTAAATAGTTTTTCGTATAACGTTTTTTAAACGGTAAAAAATTGTTATAATTACCGGCTATTTTACCTATCTTTAATGGCTCATCTGAGTCGTTATCTCTTTTTTAAATTCGACTGACGCTTATTGACCGGCAGCCATGCTATTTGACATAGCATCACGCTCACGGTTGCGTCGAGAGTCAAGTGAGGCATACATGCAATACCCAAAAAATTACGGCGTGGTAGTGATCGGCGGCGGTCATGCTGGCACAGAAGCAGCTTTGGCGGCCGCACGTATGGGTGCGCAAACGTTACTCTTGACGCATAACATTGAAACGCTAGGGCAGATGAGCTGTAACCCTGCGATTGGTGGTATTGGTAAGTCGCATTTGGTACGTGAGATTGATGCGCTTGGCGGTGCGATGGCACTGGCGACTGACAAATCTGGTATCCAGTTTCGAGTGCTTAATAGTCGTAAAGGTGCTGCCGTGCGTGCCACGCGTGCGCAAGCGGATCGCATTCTTTATAAAGCCGCCATTCGTCATACGTTAGAAAATCAGCCAAATCTTGATATATTCCAACAAGCAGCAGATGATATCTTAGTCGAAAATGGTCGCGCGACCGCTGTTGTGACGGCAACGGGGATTGTTTTTAACACCCAAACTGTGGTGCTGACTTCAGGAACGTTTTTAGGCGGTGTCATTCATATTGGTTTGGAGAATTCAAAAGGCGGACGCGCAGGCGATCAGCCTTCTATCAAGCTTGCAGATCGTTTACGCGAATTGAAATTACCGGTGGGTCGCCTAAAGACCGGTACACCAGCACGTATTGATGCGCGTAGCGTTGACTTTAGCGTGATGACAGTGCAGCCAGGCGATACACCGCTGCCGGTGATGAGCTATATGGGCGATGTGTCCATGCATCCTGAACAGGTCAATTGCTATATCACCCATACCAATGCGCGCACCCATGACATTATCCGTGAAAACCTAGACCGCTCACCGATGTTCTCAGGCAAAATCGAAGGCGTTGGGCCGCGTTATTGTCCATCAATTGAAGACAAGATTCACCGTTTTGCCGATAAAGACAGCCATCAAATCTTTATTGAGCCAGAAGGTTTGACCACGCATGAGCTATATCCAAACGGTATCTCAACCAGCTTGCCGTTTGATGTGCAATTAGACTTTATCCATAGTATGAAGGGTCTAGAGAACGCACACATCACGCGTCCCGGCTATGCGATTGAGTATGATTATTTTGATCCGCAGAACCTAAAACCAACGCTTGAGACCAAGTCAATCGACCGCTTATACTTTGCCGGTCAAATCAATGGTACAACAGGCTACGAAGAGGCGGGCGTCCAAGGTTTATTAGCCGGCACTAATGCGGCATTGATCACCTGTGAAAACAGTGAATTTGATATTTGGACGCCGCGCCGCGATGAAGCCTATCTTGGCGTACTGGTCGATGACTTGATTACGCATGGTACCACTGAGCCATATCGTATGTTTACCAGCCGCGCCGAATATCGTTTGCTACTGCGTGAAGACAATGCTGATCAGCGTTTGACTGAGACTGGTCGCAAGCTTGGTTTGGTAGATGATGTGCGCTGGCAGGCTTATCAAGAAAAAATGGAAGCCGTTGCTACCGAAACCTCGCGTCTTAAAGATATTTGGGCAACTCCTGCTAATGCTTTAGGTCAGCAAGTCACGGCGCAGACAGGCGAGGTGCTGTCTAAAGAATCGACTGCGTATGATTTATTAAAACGTCCGCAAATACATTTTACTGATATCGCGGCGATTACTGGTTCAGAGGTTGATAGCCAAGTCGGTGAGCAGATTGAGATTTCTGTTAAATACGCCGGCTATATTGACCGTCAGCAAGAAGATATCGATCAGATGAAGCGTTTGGAAAATACTGCCTTGCCAATGGATTTTGATTATAGTGTGGTGTCGGGATTGTCCAATGAGATTGTGCAAAAGCTGGCGCAAATTCGTCCTGCCACGCTTGCCCAAGCGGGACGCATCAGCGGGGTCACGCCTGCCGCCATTCAGCTATTGGCGATGACCGTCAAGAAGCAGAAAAAAGCCCAAGCAGCGTTAAACTCATAATAATGGTTTAGCAAATCTTAAAGCTTTAAACTGTGTTTATAAAAGAAGCCCGTAATGACAAAGCGTTACGGGCTTCTTTATGGCAAATACCTTAACAATTTCAAAACAGTTTCCTGATTTAAAACTTGATAATTTAAGACGTGCTCGTTTAAGAGTAGGATAAAAGAAAAATAATTAGCAAGGAGTAATGATATGCCTTACGATAAATTGTCTGAATTACCCGATTCGGTAAAAGATAATCTGCCTAAGCACGCGCAAGAAATCTTTTTGGCCGCATTCAATAGCGCCAGTAAACAATATGACGATGAATCACGCTGGTTTGCTACCGCATGGGCCGCTGTCGAAAACAGTTATGAGAAAAACTCGGACGGCAAGTGGGTGAAAAAGTCTGATTAGGCGTGTTTTCATTTTAAAGTTTTAACCATTTTTAGCCCATTTAGATATATATCGATTGAATTGAGAACACGCCCTCGTATTCAAAGCAGCAATAGCGGCGTTATATACACTATAATAAAATAGCTTTCCGTTATCCAAGCTAACCCATTTTAAAATACCTACTCACCATTGCTGTTTATTTAACAATATAGCTTTGGATATATTCATAACCTGAGCTTATTTATGACCGCTGCTATTATTTTTGCCATTACCATCGTATTGCCCAACCTTGTTTTGATGTGGTTGGGTTTTTTTATGCAAAGGCGCGGTGAGGCAAGCCAAGCTTTTATCGATCAAGCATCCAGCTTTGTCTTTAATTATTGTTTACCGTGCTTACTGTTTTTTAGCGTGGTTGATAGCGAGGTCGATTATGCCAAACAAATGACTTTAATCATTGCTGGTATTGTTGTGACCTTTATTTTGTTTATAGGCGCAGAGATTTATGCCAAGGCTTTTGTCGATAAGCCTGCCGACCAAGGGGTGTTTGTACAAGGTATCTTTCGCAGTAATATGGCGATTATCGGTCTGGCAACCGTCGCCAACGCTTATGGAGAGCAGGGTTTAAGTATTGGTGCCGTCTATATGGGCGTGGTGACGATATTATTTAATATCTTAGCGGTCATTACCTTAAGTCGGGTGTCCAAAAGCGCCGACGATACATGGGTCAGTCGTAGCATAATGATTGTCAAAAAACTGTTTACCAATCCGTTGATTATCGCCTTGGTCGCAGCTTTTGCTTATAAAGCCCTGCCGCTGCCGCCTATTAGCGGCGTCATTCATACCACTGGCGATTTACTAGCTGCGGTGGCATTGCCATTGGCGCTGATTTGCGCGGGTGCAAGTATTGATTTAAAGTCGATGTTGCATCCGTCAGGTTTATCCATGCAAGCCAGTATTGGACGTATTGTGATTGCGCCTATAATCGCTATCGCAGTCGGATTGGGTTTTGGCTTATCAGGCGTGCATATGGGTGTGCTGTTTTTGATGGTGGCGTCACCGACGGCGGCGGCCAGTTATGTGATGGCGAAAGCCATGGGCGGTAATGATATATTGGCGGCCAATATTTTAGCATTTACCACCGTGGTGGCAATGTTTGGTATGGCGATTGGTGCGGCGATATTACGCGGATTAGGGTGGATATAGCATCGATAATAATGTTAGGTATATGAGAAATGCTTTCGCTTTTAATAAAAATAAAAACAGTCGTTATAAAAAAGTCCCCTTTTTAAATTAGAAAAGGGGACTTTTAAGATTTATTGTCGTTATCTCACATTGTCTTTATCATGATTATTCACGCGGCGATGTTTGCGTTTAGGGCTAACACGATACGTCAAATAACCGCCAATAATCAAGACCACAATAAAAGCGACGATGTATAAAAATATTGATGAGCCGATAAAGGCAGAAGGTTCCATGACCATAATCTCCTTAAGGTTTATCAATAATTATGCAAGCGGCGCGGGTTATTGTAAAGTAAACAAGTTTAACTCAGATGTAAGTTCCAGTGAACGCAGACGCGCTGCTTGATCGTAAACGTTGGCAGTGACAATCAGCTCATCTGGTTGATACTTTGCGATAAATTCTGCCAGTTTTGGTTTGACCGTTTCGACAGAACCAACAAATGACACCGATAAAGCGTTGTCTACCATCATTTTTTCCGCAGGGCTCCAGATGCTGTCCATATCATGAGTTGGCATAGGCATTTGTCCACGCTCACCACGGCGCAAGCGGACAAAGCTTTGCTGCGCTGAGGTAAAGTGATAATGCGCCGTTGCATCGTCGTCAGCCAGTAGCAGGTTAGCCGCCAGCATTACATAAGGCTTATCTAGATGCGCTGATGGTTTAAACTGTTCGCGATAGGCATTAATCGCTTGTGCCATCATCTGCGGCGCAAAATGCGAGGCAAACACATAGGGTAGGCCTAAATGCGCTGCTAGAGTGGCGCCAAAAAGAGACGAGCCCAGTATCCAAATAGGAATATTAGATTTCGCCCCTGGGAATGATTGCACAGGACTGTCATCGGTGCCATCACCTAAGAAATACATAAGCTCTTGGACGTCTTGCGGGAAACGATCGGCATCTTGCATTTGACGGCGCAGCGCCTGAAATGTTGCACCATCGGTACCTGGTGCGCGGCCTAAACCTAAATCGATACGGTCACCGTATAACGCCTGCAAGGTACCAAACTGCTCAGCAATGATAAGCGGTGCATGGTTGGGCAGCATAACGCCACCAGCCCCGATGCGTATGCGCTTGGTTTGGCTACCGATGTGCGATAACAGCACCGACGTCGCCGCACTAGCGATACCCGGCATATTGTGATGCTCGGCCATCCAATAGCGGTTGAAGCCAGATTTTTCTGCTTGCTGCGCGATAGCAACGGTTTGGGCAATGCCTTCAGCAATGGTTTTGCCTTCGGGAACGGGTGCTAAGTCTAAAAATGATAATGGAATTGTGTTGCTCATGATTCACCTATTTTTATGCGGTCGCCTTGCAACGACGTTTTTATAGTTAGTTTTTAAATATCAGGAATAAAAAGCAGGCTGATGATTCAATAGCTCATATGATGAGGCAGTTATAGAGAATATAAAGGTCAGCCCTTAAAATAATAACAAATCGTAATAGTTCGCAGCATGTATAAGAGCAAAAAAACACCGCTATCTATTGAGAACGGTGCCATTTGTATTTATCAAAGAAATCATGATTAAGCAGAATGCTTGAAGTTATTATTCATTGCCTAAGTGCTGAGTTTTAAAAAGCTACTCACTACATTCAAAGCTACTGACTAAATTGCTTTTGGCATAGTTCCATAAAGGCGCGTCCGTATTGACGGATTTCTGCATCATCACGTACCGCCATCCAACTGGTAAAACGTCCAAAATGATCGACAGGAATGGCGGTTAAATTATGATAATGGCTTGGCTCAAATGCCATTTCAGCGATAATACCAATGCCCAATCCCAGTCCAACATAAGTGCTAATTACGTCGGCATCAAGAGCTGCGAGTACAATATCAGGCTCAAGTCCTGCGTCGCTAAAGGTTTTGTCAATCGCGCCGCGTCCCGTAAAGCCGCCGTGATAAGTGACAATCGGGTAGCTGGCAAGGGTTGGCAAATCAATCGATTCTAAACCCGCCAGCTCATGGTCGCTCGGTACAATAACCCGATGCGTCCAGTCGTAATAACGGTAGCAGCGTAGATAATCATTGTGCAACAAGGATTCGGTCGCAATGCCGATATCCGCCTGCCCACGAATAACCATCTGCGCGATGGTCTCGGGATCCGCTTGTTGCAGGATTAAATTAACTTTAGGGAAACGATCTTTAAATTCTTTGACCACTTTTGGCAATACATAACGCGCTTGCGTATGGGTGGTCGCAATGGTCAGTGTGCCAATATTGGGATTATTAAAATCCAAACTGAGGTTTTCGATGGTCCGGATTTCAGCAAAGATAGATTCGATATGCGGCATGAGTGCCGTGCCCATGGTCGTCAGCCCTGTTAGACGTTTGCCTTGGCGCACGAACACTTCGGTTTTAAGCTGGTTCTCAAGTGCCGCGATATGCTTTGATAGACTCGATTGGCTGGTATGCAGCACGGTAGCTGCTTGACTCAAATTATAGCCATTGATTACCGTATGCCACACTGTTTCCAACTGTTTGAGCTGGATTTGTAGATGCCGCTGATTGACCACTACGTCGATTGCCATCATTTAACCCTATGTATAAATATACAAACCTCGTCTGTATATAAAAATAAAAAACTACAAGCATTCAATAAGTCGCTAGTGTAAATCAAAGTTATTATTCTCGTATATAATAAATGGCTATGAATTTATACTAATTCGGAATATATAGTAATTTATTTTTCTTAAATTGACAATAGGTGTTTAAAGCAATAGACAACGAAAGAAAGATTGTTTTAATGTTTGGGTGAGCTACTGATACACGACGTTACCGTATTGAAATAAACGGTGTTGCCAAATGCTATGGTTATTAAGTTAATGCAAAAACATCTAGTCAAGGTTAGCGTTCTCAAGTACCATAATTCAATTTTGTGCTAACGATGGTTTTTATACAACGCTGAGCAATTTTTATCGATCCTTTTTATCTATAATCAATAAGAAATGATTGATAAAAATTGTGCGCAGTTGTGTTCTTTTGTCTCAAGTTTTGGTGAGTTATTATGTCTGCTGTCCAACCTGTAACGCCTGATCAACCGATTGCCAGAAAATCATGGCTTGATGCGTTGCGATCTTTTTCCGATATTCGTGTCATGATTATGCTTTTTCTTGGCTTTGCCGCTGGTGTGCCTATTTTACTGGTTTTTTCGAGCTTATCATTATGGCTGAGTGAGGCAGGTCTTGAAACAGGTGTCATCACGATGTTTGGTTGGGCAGGTCTCGGCTATTCTTTTAAATTTATTTGGGCGCCATTAATTGATTCTATGCCATTGCCGTTTTTGACCAAGTGGTTAGGTCGTCGTCGTGCATGGATGTTTGTATCACAACTTATGGTACTGATTGCTATTTTTATCATGGCAAGTGTTAATCCTGTAATAGAAAATGTTCTTTGGGTTATGGCACTGGGCGCAGTCTTGTTGGGATTTTCGTCTGCTACACAAGATATTGTGGTGGATTCCTACAGAATTGAGCTGGCAGGGTTTGAATTACAGCCAACGTTATCTTCTATCTATGTGGCTGGTTATCGTATTGGGATGATTGTTGCTGGGGCAGGCGCGCTTTATTTGGCGACTTATTTTGGCTCTTCAGAAGAATTTTATAGCTATGAAGCGTGGCGTAATACTTACTACACAATGATGGCCGTTATGTCAGTTGGTCTGCTAACTACATTTGCCATTTATGAGCCTACTGCCGAAACAGTGGAGCTAAATAAGCAACAAAGAAATTTAAAAGTGTTTTCTATTTATGCCGCTTTTTTATTAATTCCCGGTATTCTTTACGGCTTGCCCGTATTTATCAGCACCTTTGCTACTAGAATATTAGACATACCGCTTACCTTAATACCTGTTGAATTTGTCCCAACGATCAACATGTATTTCTTAATTGTGGTCGCATGTGCGCCATTTTTATTGATATATTTTATTTTAAACCAACCTAAGATACTCAATAAAGTCGCCTCAGTGGTGCAGACACGTAATGACAATATTAGAATATTATTATTGTTTATCTTGTCTGTTTTAGCATTTATCGCTGCTTTTGTCTTTATTGGTAAAGTGTTTGAGAGCCCTGAAGGGGTGTTTTTGAAGTTTGTATTGGAGGTGGTCAGATTACTGGGTAGCTTAGCAGTGGCAATGGGTGTTGGTTATGTACTTATCGCTGTTGGACTAGCCAAAAAATTGGTTGCCAAACAATTATGGGTTGATCCTATCGCGGATTTCTTCCGTCGTTATGGTAAGCAAGCGATACTGTTATTACTACTTATTGGTTTCTACCGTGTGTCAGATATCGTCGCAGGCAATTTATCCAACGTTTTCTACGCTAAGATGGGCTTTACCAAAATTCAAATTGCGGATGCAGTCAAATTTCTTGGATTGTTTATGACGATTGCAGGGGGTTTTTTAGGTGGCCTCATCGCTCAAAAAATGAAAATGATGCACGTGATGCTAATTGGTGCTATCGCCTCTAGCGCTACCAATTTATTATTCATCTTGTTAACCTATCATCCAGGCGATATGAATTATATGTATTTGGCCGTAGTAATTGATAATTTAGCAGCTGGTTTTGCTACTGCGGTTTTTATTGCTTTTTTATCTGCTTTGACTTCTGTGAAATTTACTGCAGTACAATACGCGATATTCTCCTCACTCATGACATTATTCCCCAAAGTGCTCGGGGGCTATTCTGGTGGTATTTCGGATAACGTGGGCTTTGCAAACTTTTTCTTGATTACTTTTTTAATTGGTATCCCTGTATTGATACTGATTTATTTGGTTGACAAACATGTTGTTATTGGTAGTAACGACGACATTTATGGCGATAATGACAGCAGTGATGGTAAATTAAATAAAGAGCCGCCCCGCGCTTCAGAGTAGTTAATGCATGACATATGGCCAGTTCAACAGGCTTATTTAGTAAACAGTAATTTTACGAGTTATCTATGACAGCAGCTACCATTGGGCAAATAAAACAAAAAATTCAGCAATTGACGAATGCAGCTGCAAGCAGTCATTTGCCCTCGTTTTGGCTCACGGATTGGCTGTTGTTTGTCATTGAGCAGCCAAGCTCTTTTTTAATCACGGATGAAAACTATCAACTGACCGATAGCGAGCTTACGCAATTTTATGCGGGTGTGACTAAGATGCAGCAGGGCACGCCCTTGGCGTATTTAACGGGACAGCAAGAATTTTGGTCGCTGAATTTTACAGTCAATGAGCATACATTGATACCGAGACCCGATACTGAGGTACTGATTGAACAAGTTTTAGCTTGGATAAACGCTCAACCAAACCGCAACGATGACGATAATAAACCAAAGCGTCTCTTAGATTTGGGCACTGGCTCAGGCTGTATAGCGATTAGCCTCGCGCATGAGTTAAATAAGCGTCAGCCAAACAATAAGGCTGAGAGATGGCAAGTGGTTGCCGTTGATTTATCGCTAGAGGCGTTAAAAGTGGCTAGGCATAATGCAGTGGTAAATGAGGTTGCTGCTGATATTAAGTTTATCCAAAGCAGTTGGTATGAGGCGCTGTCTGTTCAGGATGAGCCATTATTTGATGTGATTGTATCCAACCCGCCGTATATCGATGAAGAAGATGAGCATTTAGCAAGACTGGTCGCCGAGCCGATTAGCGCCTTAAGCGCCCCCAATCATGGACTTGCCGATATAGCGCTTATTGTTAAGCAGGCACCGCAATATTTGAATGCAGCGGGGCTTTTAGCAATTGAGCATGGTTTTGATCAAGGTTTAGCGGTTCGTCAGCTATTTTTGGACAATCGCTTTGAGTCTGTTCATACTGTGCAGGACTTTAGCGGTAATGACAGGGTGACTTTAGCTCAGCTGTTATAATTGGTTTTTAAGAGTACGTTTTTAAAGGTGAGTCTTTAAGAATAGGTTTTTAATAATGGATATTTTGCTTATAACTTGTGGTGAAAAATAGTGGTAGAAAGTATGACGCACTCCAAAGAAACAGGGCAGCTAACAGATGCAGAACTGCTGCGTTATGCGCGGCAGATATTACTTGATGGCTGGGATATCGATGCGCAGCTACGTTTAAAAGCCTCGCGAGTCGTGATGATTGGGGCAGGCGGTCTCGGTTGTCCTGCTTCTGAGATGTTAGTGCGGGCGGGGCTTGGGCAAGTGCAGCTGATTGATGATGATGTGATTGAAGCCAGTAATCTACAACGGCAAACGCTATTTTTACCTGAAGATATTGGCAAACCTAAGGCGCTGACAGCGGCTCATATGCTGACCAAAATTAACCCTTTGGTTAGGGCGCGTGGGACAGTGGCCAGATTGAGTGAAGACAATGCTTATGAGCTGCTTGAGATGGCATCTGGTAAGCCTGACTTACTTTTAGACTGCACGGATAATTTTGCCACTCGCGATATCATCAACCGCATTAGTGTGCGTTACCAGATTCCGTTATTATCCGCCTCAGCGATAGCCATGCAAGGACAATTGGCACTATATGAGCCGCACTTAAATACCGGCTGCTATCATTGCGTCTTTGGTTCGGTAACAGACGATGCGGCGGCGGATGAACGTACTTGTGCCAATTCAGGGGTACTCGCCACTACGCCCGCTATTATGGGTAACTTGCAAGCCAATGCAGCGCTACAATATCTAGGATTAACCAAAAATCCACTGACAAATAAGCTGTTAATATGGGATGGTAGCCAGATGCAGCAACGACTGATGGGCTATCGCAAAGATGTGCATTGTCCGATTTGTGCCAAACATTAGCAAATTGCTCAAGCTTTTTAACTCTTCCTATCCTCATAACCTCCTTTTTATTACCATAGTTGTTTTTTTATGAAAATTCATCGTCCGCATTTATTAAAGCATACCTTTAATGTCGTTAATCGTGTGCGCCAAACCGCAAGCGTTGCTGGTTTGTCTGCACTGAGAGTTGCAAAGGGTGAAAAACCTGATGCGATGCTGTTAAAAGAAACCTTTGAGCAATTGGGCACGACTTATATAAAAATCGGGCAGTTTATTGCCAGTACGCCGTCATTATTTCCACGTGAATATGTAGAGGCGTTTCAGAGCTGTTTGGATCAAACGACGCCATTATCCTACACTTATATCGAACAGGTATTAAAAGAAGAGCTGGCCGCCACTGGCCTGACGCTTGAAGAGATTTTTGCTTATATCGACGAAAAACCACTCGCTTCAGCGTCTATTGCCCAAGTGCATGCCGCGCGATTGCATAATGGTGATGAAGTGGTATTAAAGGTACAAAAACCTGGCGTTGAAACCATTATGCAAACGGATTTGGGCGTCTTACATGGCGTGACTAAATTGGTTGAGCTCCTAATGCCTTCAATGCGCTTTGCCAGTATTGCGCCAATCATCGATGAGATTCGTCTGCGGATGCTGGCCGAAACCGATTTTATCGCTGAGGCGCAAAATATCCGCGATTTTCAGCAATTTTTAGCGATATCAGGAAATACACGCGTCGTTGCGCCAACTGTCTATGAGGAGCTGACCACCAAGCGCGTGCTGACTATGAGCCGCTTATACGGCGTTTCTATGGTAGATGAAGCCGCCATGCGTCAGTATTGTAATGATCCGGCGCAAGTGATGGCAGATACCCTTAATACTTGGTTTGCCAGTCTCATGCTCTGTAATAGTTTCCATGCGGATTTGCACGCGGGCAATTTGATGCTATTAACCGATGGGCGTATTGGTTTCTTAGACTTCGGTATCGTTGGTAAATTAAAAGCGGAAAGCTGGCGCGCCTGCATGGGTATGATGCAAGCAATGCAAGACAGTGATTATCAAGCCATGGCGCGCCATATGGTTGATATGGAAATGACTCATGGCGGCAATCAAGTTGAGGTCGCGGCATTGGGCAATGATTTGCAGCGTATGATGAAAACCATTATGGCAGAAGACAAAGCATTTACCAGCGGCGTGCCTTTCAATAGTAAAGAGCAAGCTGATGAATTAAATAAAATGATGCTAGAGATTGTTGAGGTCGGCAAGCGTCATGGCATTCATTTCCCACGCGACTTTGCCTTATTGACCAAGCAAATGCTCTATTTTGATCGCTTTATGCGCACGCTTGCCCCTGACATGGATATGTTTAGCGATCAGCGCGTGCAAATGCTAGGGCAGACGGAAGCAGCTGAACAAGCAAGCAATCCAATTCGCAATATTTCTTAGTAGTAAGCACGTGATAGCAGTAAGTGTTGTATTGAGACGTTTTTCTATTTTTAATTGGTTAGGTATGGCTTTTTTTAACACAAAGGATTGTGGGCGTTTTGCCACAAAATGGCTCTGTCATGATGACTGCTCTTAAAAGCCGTGCTGCTACTATTATTACTCATCAAACGGCGATTGCTTGCATAGGGTTGTATTGTCTGGCAGTAGTGATGGGGTTCGGGCGCTTTTTATTTACCGCCACCTTACCTGATATCATGACGCAATTATCGTTAACGACGGTCATTGCAGGTTGGCTGGCCTCGGTCAATTATAGTGGTTATTTTATTGGGGCGCTGATTGCGATGTTTGTGCCTCAGCGTTTGACATGGCAAATGCTCATAACATGGACAGCCGTCAGCATCGTGACTACCATGCTATTGGTGGTGCCAAATCTGTCATTGAATAGCTGGTATATCATCAGGCTGCTATCAGGTATCGCCAGTGGGGTGGCGATGATTTTAAGCTCATCGCTGGTGATTCAAAGCTTTAGTGATGAGCGCCGCTCAGTGCTCTCAGCTTTGCACTATGCGGGGATTGGCGTCGGTATCAGTGCCTCTGCCGTCTTGACTTGGTGGCTATTAACGCTCGGTTATCATTTTGATATCATTTGGCTGGTAGCAGGAATTATCAGTCTGCCGTTATTATGGCTACTTTATGCTATCAGACCGCAAAGCTTGATTTCGTCCGCTTCACACTCATCTAAATCCACGTCTTCTAATTTACAATCCTTTCAGCAAAAGGTTCTCAAATCGAAGCCTGCCGAATTAAACCGCAGCAATCAACGCCTATCTGTACCGCAAGCTTATCGTAATTTTAAACGTTCGTTATATGAAGCGGCCGCTGGTCATAGTAAGGCGATTGCATTACTGTCGGCAAGTTATGTGCTGGCGGGGTTTGGTTATATTACGTCGGCGACTTTTTTGCCAGTCATGGCAACGCAGCGCCTGACGGCACAAAGCTATGCAGGGCTACTGATTTGGCTAGTGGTTGGTATCTTTGCCATGTTGTCAAACCCTATTTGGGGCGCGCTTGCCAAGCGTATTGGCGAAAGTAAAACCTTGATGGGGTTGACGTTGTTGCAAGCATTTGGCATGTGTTTGCCGCTATGGTTTGATGGCGCCGTTGGCTTGTACGGTAATGCGGTGATTTTAGGTTTGACCTTTGTCGGTATGGTGTCAATGACGCTTAATTTGATTAAAAATATCAATCCCGCTTACTCAAATTTGCTGATTGGACTGGCAACTTTGGCCTATGCCATAGGGCAGTTCATAGGGCCGCTGGTCACGGTAGCGCTGGCAGGGAAACAGGATAATTTTAACGCGGGTTTGTTGGTCGCGGCTAGCGGTTTATTATTAGGGTTGGTTTTAGTTTTCTTTTTTCAGCGTCAAGCTCAAAAGCAGTCAAACTAAACCACGCTACGGCTAAAGACTTCTCGTAGCTCAAAACTGGTATGCACTTGAGCGACGCCTTCGATACGATTGAGCCTATGCAATAAAAATTCCTCATAATGTGCCATATCACGCACCCGTACTTTGATTAAGTAGTCTTCGGTGCGACCGGTGACGATACTACAGCTCACCACTTCCTCAAAACTTTGGATTTTCTCTTCAAAAAGCTCAAAGCGATCTGCAGTATGGCGATCCATACTAATCGCAATAAAAACGGCTAAAGGATAGCCAAGCTTTTGCGCATCGGTCTGGGTATGGTAGCCGGTGATAATACCTGCTTCTTCCAAGCGTTTGATACGGCGCGCGCAAGGGGTCGCCGATAAATTCACCTGCTCGGCAAGCTCGGTAATACTCATACGTGCTTGGGTTTGTAGTAAGCGTAATAACTGTTTGTCGGTAGCATCAATATCTATAGGTAAAACATTGTTCGTATGATTATTTAACATCGAATATCATCTATCTAGTGGAATAATCTAATTATAGGTGGGATAGTGGTCTATTTCACTAAAATTTTATAAATAGTAGCTAAATAAAGCTGATTTCTAGCACAAAAACTTTGTTATTATAATGGCATAAACTTTTATTATCTCGTATGATAAAGAGTGCTTGGTCATTAGTTGCCCAGTTAAAACTATACTTCAACTCAGCTCTTTATGTTATCTAAGGATTGATTATGCCTAATCAAGCAACACGCAATGCAGACCGCGCGCCTGCAAAAGTCACCCCAAAAAATGCCGCTTTTGATTTCCGTAAATATCGTCCATTTGCGTTTGCTCCTGTGCTAGCAGATCGTACATGGCCGAGCAAGACGATTGAGAAATCACCAATTTGGGCAAGCGTGGACCTGCGTGATGGCAATCAGGCGCTGATTGATCCGATGACCATTGAACAAAAAATGCGCTTTTTTAAAACCTTGGTCGATGTAGGTTTTAAAGAGATTGAAATTGGTTTTCCGTCGGCGGCGCAAGTAGAGTTTGATTTTGCTCGCAAGTTGATTGAAGAAAATCATGTCCCTCACGATGTAACCTTGCAAGTATTGGTGCAGGCGCGTGAGCATTTGATTGCCCGTACTTTTGAGTCATTAAAAGGCGCGAAGCGTGCCATCGTTCACGTCTATAACTCAACCAGTCGTGTACAACGCGAAAAAGTATACGCTAAAGATAAAGCAGAAATTAAAGAAATAGCCATTGCTGGCGCTAATTTATTGGTTGAATATGCGGCCAAGTACCCTGAAACAGAATGGGTATTTCAGTATTCGCCTGAAAGCTTTAGCCAGACGGAAACTGAATATGCGGTAGAAGTCTGTGACGCAGTTTGTGAGGTTTGGCAGCCTGAAAACGGCCAAGAAGTGATTTTAAACTTGCCAGCGACGGTTGAAGCATCAACGCCAAACGTATTTGCCGACCAAGTAGAGTATTTTTGTCGTCATATTGCCAAGCGTGAGCATGTCACCGTAAGCTTACATACGCATAACGACCGTGGCTGTGCGGTAGCGGCTGCCGAGCTTGGCGTGCTTGCTGGTGCCGATCGTATCGAGGGCACTTTGCTTGGCAATGGCGAGCGTACGGGTAATATGGATATCATGGTGATGGCGATGAACTTGTTTAGTCAAGGTATTGACCCCGAGCTTGATTTTAGTAATATGAGCGAGATTGTACAAGTGGTGAGCGAGTGTAATAACTTGCCACTACATCCGCGCCATCCGTACGTTGGTGAGCTTGTGTTTACCGCCTTTAGTGGCTCACATCAGGATGCTATTAAAAAATCTCTTGATTACAATGAAAAACACCAAGATGAAACCGATAACGTTTGGGACGTTGCTTATTTGCCGATTGATCCGGCGCACATCGGTCGCAGCTATCAAGATGTGGTCCGTATCAATAGCCAATCTGGTAAAGGCGGCGTTGCTTATATCTTGCAGCGCAATTATGGCTTTAATTTGCCGCGCTGGATGCAAATTGACTTTAGCGGCGTGGTCCAAAAACAAGCGGAAAGCGCTGCTCGTGAATTGCAAAACGATGAAATCTTACAAGCCTTTGAAGAGACATATCTACAGCAAGGCAGCTTCGAGCTTCTAGATTATAGTGTCAATAACAAAGGCGGCGAGGTCTACTTTAACGGTCAAGTACAGATGAATGGCGACACCATTACTATTGACGGAACCGGTAATGGTCCTTTGTCATCGTTTATTGATGGGCTTGCGCAACACACTGGTAAATCCATCCATGTTATTAACTACGCTGAGCACGCGATTAATCCGCAGCATAATAGCGGTGATGGTATCGATGATGATACCAACAATGACAATAAAACCAACGCCAATGCCGCAGCTTACATTCAACTAAATGTCGACGGTGATGTTTACTCAGGCATCGGCACTTGTAGTAGCACGGTATCAGCGATGCTTAAAGGGGCATTGTCTGCTTTTGCTCAAGCGGCTAGTCCAGTTGCTGCTTAATATCGCCTTTAGCCGATAATAAAATAGTTCGATTTACGATGTTAATCTATAACGCCATGGCTTTTGCAAATTAGCCATGGCGTTATTTTTGTGTATATACACTTAATATTTGGTAGGTGAGTTTTAAAAACAATATTGGGCATGAATTTATTGATGAAGGTTTACGTTGAGGTCAGGGTTGGTCAAAGTCGTACGACTAATAGCATAATGTTACTTGTGTTTTTGGTGTCTAAGACTTACGCTAATGTACGTCTTATTTATTATTATAATATTAAAAAAGGTTAATTATGGAACCTATATCTTTTGCTTCATTTTCATTGGCCTCTATTTTAGCGTCACTGCCAGTGAACGGTGAAGCGGTTAGCAAACCTACCGTTACCACCCATATCAGTCCCGCTATTGCCGGACAGTGGGAGATAGATTTAGACAGTGGTATCACCATGACCAAAGAAGCGCAAGCTAAGCAAGCGGCGTCAAAGATGGAGCTGGGCAAAATTGATGAACCAAAAGTAGGCACTGGCGCTGAGGGTGGCGTGTTGACCCAAAATGAAAAGCGTATCGTCAAGGTGCAGCCAACTAGCAGTAAAAACCTGTTAACCGCTAAGTCTACTCAATGTCGAGAGATTTATAACTTTGCTGCCGATAATGAGATGTGGGCAGTTAGTGGTAAAGAGTGGACCTACGGGCGCTACTTAGTCACCCATCGTGATGAAGGCTTACCTATTATTGCGCTAAAAACGGTTTATGATAATAACGAAGTCGATTGCTCGGGCAATCAGGTAGATCAAACTGGCGAGGCATTAATAGCGTTTTTGAACCATGAAGGCAATAAAATGCAGTGGTGCGCCGATCCTGAGGGTACAGAATGCTTTATGAATTTCACCAGAATATTACCTTAGCGTTATTTATAAAATTTAAGCAGCACTTTATAAAATTTAGACATATAAAAAAACCGCTATCTTTTAGGTAGCGGTTTTTTTTAATTTCTGCTTAAACAAAAAGACTAAGACTAACTAAGAAGCAGAATCAGCTTTATCTTTATTAGACGTTAATAACTCTCTTTCTAGATAATGAATGTTTTGCGCTTCATTAACAAATTTATCATCCGCTAAAATCACATCACGATGCAAGGATATATTGGTTTTGATACCTTCAATCACCAATTCATCAAGCGCATGCAGGGTTTTAGATATCGCTTGCTGACGCGTCTGACCGTGACAGATCAGCTTGCCAATCAAGGAATCATAATAGCTTGGAATCTCATAACTTGGGTAGAGGTGCGAGTCAAAACGCACGCCCGCGCCACTTGGGGCAAACAACTGATTGACCGTACCTGGGCAAGGCATAAAGGTCGCTGGATCTTCGGCATTGATACGACACTCTATGGCGTGGCCTTGAATTTCAATCTCGCTCTGACGATACGATAAACCGTAGCCAGCCGCGATTTTAAGCTGTTCAACGACGACATCGATACCGGTAATCATCTCAGTGACTGGATGTTCAACCTGCACGCGGGTATTCATCTCAATAAAAAAGTATTCATTATTTTCAAATAAAAACTCAAAGGTACCCGCGCCGCGATATTTGACCAGCTCACAAGCTTTGACGCAAGCATCTAAAATAGGCTGACGCACATCGTCAGGGATATCTGGGGCAGGTGCTTCTTCTAAGACTTTTTGGTGACGACGTTGTAATGAACAATCGCGGTCATACAGATGAATGGCATTGCCATTACCATCGCCCAGTACCTGTACTTCTACGTGGCGCGGATTTTGGAGATAACGCTCCATATAAACGGTATCATCACCAAACCATAGCTCAGCCTCTTGCTTGGCGGCTTGTACTTGGCCGATAAGCTCATCAAAACGTTCAACAACGCGCATACCGCGGCCACCGCCACCAGAAGCAGCTTTAATCAAAAGCGGAAAGCCGATATTGCGCGCTTGCTCTTCAGCGTTATGCAAAGTGACGGCACCCACTGAACCAGGAACTGTTGGTACGCCTGCTTTTTTCATGGCATTAATGGCTGATACTTTATTGCCCATTAAGCGAATGTGGTCAGCATTGGGACCGACAAAGGTTAAGCCAGCTTCTTCGACGCGTTCAGCAAACTCAGCATTTTCTGCCAAAAAACCATAACCAGGGTGAATGGCATCAGCGCCAGTGATTTCAGCGGCGGTCAAAATGGTGCTAATATCGAGATAGCTTTGGTTGGCATTGGGTTTGCCAATACAGATTGCTTCATCAACAAAGCGTAGGTGCATTAAATTGGCATCCGCCGTTGAATAGACGCCGACGGTCTCTATGCCAAGCGCCTTGCAAGCTCGAACGATACGTAGGGCAATCTCACCTCTATTGGCGATGAGCAGTTTTTTTATCATGGGGTCATCCTTGTCGAAGCGGCAGTCATTGATAGCCTCGCTATTTTGGACATCGTAACAGCAAAGGGCGCTACATCAAATTTAGACAAATTGAGCGCTGATGTCGATGAATAATAACGAGGTCTCAATCATTACAAAGTAAAGGTTGGTAGATAGCGTTACGCTTTATAGCGTATGACTGGCTGGCCAAACTGTACCACTTCAGAATTATCCACTAAGATTTCATCAATGACGCCGCTTTGAGTCGCTTCAAGAGGATTCATGATTTTCATGGCTTCGATGATACCAAGCGTATCGCCTGCTTGCACTTTTTGACCGACCTTTACAAATGGCGGGTCATTAGGACTTGGCGCTGAATAATAAACACCCACCATCGGCGAGGTTTCAACGCTGCCAGCTTTGACAGCGGCTTTTGCGGCGGCAGCGACAGGTGCAGCACCTGCGGCAGGCGCAGCCATCATCGTCGGTGCTGGCGCATCATAGTGACGAGTCAAACTAATGTGTTCGTCATCTGAGCTGATTTCTAAATTAACCAGTTCACTTTCTTCCATGAGTGCGATCAGGGTGCGTATTTTTTCGATATCCATAATTTTAATTTTACCTTGTACTAATTTCTAGAAAAAAATAGTGTAACTAAATATTGTATTGGTAATTGCTAATGATACCTATATTCACGCCAATGAGCAATCGATGTACAGTTGTTAACTGAGTTTTTTTACATATTATGACGTAAGCATGCTTAAGCGTAAGAAATATTCAATGATTTATGATAGTCGATGTCATAAGGTAGCGCCAGTCATGGTTACTAGATGCTACGTTTGAACCAAGCGTATGACAGTATCAGGCCCATAATGTTGTCAAGCGTTTTTGCTGATAGCACAGACGCAGACTTAATAATATAGACGATAAGAATAACCCAGTGATGAGAGCCATCCAAAAACCCTGTGCGCCAACGTCGGTGAAGCGCACGAGATAAACGCCAAGCGGTAAAGCAACCAACCAATAACAAAATAGCGTCACCCACATCGGCACAGTGGTATCTTGCATACCGCGTAATATACCAGCGACATTGACTTGCCAGCCATCAAATAATTGATAAGCGAGGGCAAAAATGAGTAAGTGCATGGCTTGCGCGCGTACCACAGGATTATCGGTGAATGCCGCCGCCAATTGCGGCCTAAATAACCAAACGCCGAGCATAGACGTCAGCGCAATGATAACCGTCCATACAAGCCCTGTAGTTAACACTTGACGCAGCGCCATCAGATTTTTTTCACCAAAGCGGTTAGAAATCATAATGGTTAGCGCCATCGCAACTGATATGGGAATCATAAACAGCTGCGAGGTCACCGAAAGTGCCACTTGATGCGAAGCGGTCGCAATCTCACCGAGCGGACTGATAACTAGCGCCCCTAAACTAAATAAGCTGGCTTCAAAAAAGATAGAAATACCAATCGGAATGCCAAGTTTTAATAGTTTTTTAATTTGCGTGCGGTTAGGGCTGGCAAAAGCATAAAAGAAGCGCGTACTGGCAAACTGTTGACGCTTAGTAAAGCTGGTATATGTCGCCAATAGCAAGACATTAATCCAAAGTACGATGGCCGTTGCTACTCCGCAACCAGCGCCGCCCATCTCGGGCATACCAAATAAACCGTGGATAAAAATATAGTTAAGCGGAATATCGGCAAGCAGTCCGATGATACTAATAACCGTCACCGGCTCTGGTCGGCCAAGCGCTTCACAATAACTGCGCAGCACTGCGTAGACTGCAATTGCCGGAAAACCGAACGATACCCCATGTAAATACTGGGCAGCGATGGGTTGAATGTTTTCAGGTACGCCCATCGCCCCAAGTATATTGGGCGCTAGATTGACAATGATGAAGCCAATAATACCAATGACGCCGGCCGTCCATAACGATTGCTGGGTAATATGCGGCACTTGGCTATGATTGTTTTGGCCGATGGCTTCGCCGATAAGCGGCGTGGTGGCAATCAAAATACCCGTTGCCAATAAAAATAGCGGCAGCCAAATACCGGAGCCGACGGCCACGGCTGCTAAATCAAGGGCGGAGACTTTACCGGCCATAATGGCATCGACGACACCAAGCGCTGCTTGGCAAAACTGGGTAATTAAGATGGGGAGGGCGAGTACGCCTAAGCGTAAGCTGTAACTTTTAAAATCTCTAAAGGACAATGGGAAAACCATAATGAGCAACTTTTTATTCTTTGCAGTAATTATTGTGGATGAGCAAATGCTGCCATCAACAAGTTAATAGCGAAACAGTGAAATAGGATTGGTGCGATGATAATACTCCGATAAATAATATGAGCAAGTCCATTTTTAATGATTATTAATAACAACATGCCGACAGAGTAAAAAATTAAACAGTTAAGACCAAAATGAAAAATGACCCGTCAATCCATAAGTAGAATTGAGAGGTCAAGATAAGAAAGTTTTGTTAAATTCGCATTAGGATTGGTATTTTTCAAATTTTAATGATTTACCAGTCCTACGTTATGGTTAAATGGCGCTAGGCGAATTTGGCAACAGATTTAGCTCTTCTGCCATATCCATAATCGTCTTCCAATGCTTGGGTTCAAGCGGCAAAATGGTCAGCTGCTCACAGCCTTTTCTTAGCAATAAAGAATCCTCAAGCGCCGGCAAAAATTTAAGCTGCGCTAATGGCAGTATATCCGTAAAAGCCTGCTCAAAAGTCACATCTACCATGTACCAGCGCGGCTCATCTTCAGTTGCTTTAGGATCATAATGGCGATGTTCGGGGTGAAACTGGGTGGGGTCGGGATAACCAGCTTTACTGATAGTCACGATACCAGCGACGCCAGAAGGTTTGGCGCTAGAGTGATAAAAAAATGCTTTGTCATCAACTTTCATATCATCACGCATAAAGTTGCGGGCGCGATAATTACGTACCCCATCCCACATCTCCGTGCCTGCACCTTGTAAGTCTCCTATGTTAAAACAGCGGGGATTAGATTTGATAAGCCAATACGCCATAGTCTTTATCCTTGTAAAATTATTAATGTAATCATAATGGTTTCATAGTGATGGCTTTAAAAGTTGCCCACCATCTATTTTTATTCCATATTTATTTTCATTCTTTGTAGTCATCTAGCTTATCTAGCATTACCACTATCGGCCATTGCTATAAACGCCGATTGTTCCCAATACTTTTATGGCCAATTTATACTGATTAGGCTTTTCTTTAGCACGCCCAGCCGTTATCCTAGCGCTACTTTCTGCTGATGACCGCAGCTACTCCTTTATAGATAAGTCCGCTTATGTCAAATATCAAATCCTCTCATTTTTCGAATCATCTTGACGCTAATAGTCGTAACGAAACAAGTGCGCTTATAGTGAAAGATATTCCGTTAGCACTTTATATCCATATTCCTTGGTGTGTGAAAAAGTGCCCTTATTGTGATTTTAATTCGCATGAGCTGCCGATGGACAGTCAGCTATCTATGTACGATGAGTACGTTGATACGCTATTACTTGATGCAGCGTCACAGCAAGCGTTAACCCAAGGACGAGAAATCAGCTCAATATTTATCGGTGGCGGCACACCGTCGCTACTGCCCATTGCCCAGTATCAGCGTTTATTTAACGGTTTGCGTGAGATTTTTCAGTTTGCCGGTGACATTGAAGTGACGATGGAGGCCAATCCAGGCACCCTTGAGCATGCACCATTTGCACAGTATTTAGACGTAGGCATCAATCGTTTGTCGATTGGCGTACAAAGCTTTGCTGCTGGCCAGCTCACCACGCTGGGGCGTATTCACAATCCCGCCCAAGCATTATCAGCCATTAGAGCCGCTCGTCGCGCTGGATTTGAACGTGTCAACGTCGATTTGATGCATGGGCTACCGCAGCAAACGATGAGTGAAGCCCTGAACGACATTCAAATGGCACATGACGCAGGTGCTACTCATATTTCATGGTATCAGTTGACCATTGAGCCAAATACGGTGTTTTATCGCAGTCAGCCGATTTTACCCGATGAAGATAGTTTGGCAGATATTGAGCAAGCGGGGCAGACATTGCTTGAGCATTTGGGCTATGACAACTATGAAGTGTCGGCCTGGGCAGGCTCGTCCGATAAACCTTGCCGTCATAACGTCAATTATTGGCAATTTGGTGATTATTTAGCGATTGGTGCTGGTGCGCACGGTAAAGTCACCATTGATGATAGATATGGAAATCAAACATTAACGGCTGATAAAGTGTCTGATGAGGTATTAAAAAAGGTATCAACAGAGACGGGTATTTATCGCTTTAGCAAATCTCGTATGCCAAAAGACTATATGACTTTTGATATCGACACGATGAATAATATAAAAAAAGAGGGCGCGCCAAAAATGGTCGGCTGGCTGGCAATTACGCGTGATGAGTTGGTCAGTGAGTTTATGCTTAATGCCTTACGTTTACATGAAGGCGTGACATGGTCTTTGTTTGAAGCTCGAACAGGGCTGAGCTATGACAATATTGCCCTAGAAGTAAATCAACTTATTAAACAAGGGCTTTTAGTAGATGATAATGAACACTTACAGCCAACGGCGTTGGGTAGAAGATATCTTAATCAGATCTTAAGAGTATTTTTATAAAGCGTGCAGACAAAAAAAGAAGCTTACCAAATGATAAGCTTCTTTAATATAAGCCTAAAAAGGCTTAGATTTTGTTTTGTACTTCTTGTGCAGTACCAGTTACAGCGCCACCAGCACTTGATACGTCTTGACCTAGACCTTTAAAAGTGTTGCAACCAGTTAGTACAAACATAGCAGTCAAAGAAGCGATAACTAATTTTTTCATAATTTTTTCCTCAAAAAAGATAGAGTGTTATAAGTCATAACAATGGAACCTAGCGTTTTACATAAGTTTCACTGAGGGGTTACAGGATACAAGGACAATGTTTTTAAATTATCTCGCTATCCATTAGGGTCATGATAATCAAAGTTAAAATCAGTGCCCAGTATCAAAATGTAATTATTGGCAGTAAACTGTAACTTTTGATTACGTCTGTTATATACGTTTAGACAAAATGCTTAAATCATTTATGGAGTTTGTATGACCATTCATATCGTGTTGGTAGCGCCAAAGATGCCTAGCAATACTGGCAATATTATCCGCTTATGTGCCAATAGTGGGGCGCAGCTACATTTGGTCAGGCCGTTAGGGTTTGAGCTCGACGATAAGAAGCTACGCCGTGCAGGTCTCGATTATCATGAATACGCTCATCTGCAAGTACATGACGATTGGGCAATGACCAAGCAAGCGCTACAAGCGGCTGGTTGCGAGATTATCACCGCACTGACGACTAAGCTGAGTAAACCGTTTTATGACTATGATTTTAGCGGACAAACGACTCAGCATTTAGATAGCAGTGCGTCTAATAGTCCATCTTCAAATCATGTGGCGCTGGTTTTTGGTTCTGAAACGGCAGGGCTGCCAGAGGATATCCGTACCGATATCGGCGCTGATAACTGGCTACGCTTACCAATGCTTGCGGATTCGCGCAGTTTAAATCTTTCTAATAGCGTGGCAATATGCTTGTATGAAGTTTGGCGACAGCAAGGATTTGACGGCGATGAAGGTCGCAGTATCGGTTATGACACCTTGACCGTTTATGACCCAAAATAGAGTAGAGATAGAGAAGCTAGCAGGGTAATTGGGTAAAAAAGCGGTTAAAGAAAATCAGTCGTTTCATTTTCTTTAACCGCTTTTTTGCTGCTTTTTTTATAAACCACGTGCTTTATAAACAATTTGGCGGTTTTGGCAGGCCAGCAAGCCGATTGACATGACGGGCAACCAAACCCGTACTAAATAACTGCTGGAGCTTTTGATTGCTGATGTCATGCTCAGGCAAGGTTTGCTGTAGCCATTTAATCAGCGGGCGGGTCGCTGGCGCGTGATTGAATTTGGTAAAAAATGCGCGTACCTGCTGTAAGATGGCTAAATGTTCAGCATTTAAAGTTACATCTAGAGTATTCGCGAGCTGCTGCGCAATCGTAGGCGTCCAAACTGTATGGTCGCATAAATGCCCGTCTTGGTCTAAGTCCACTGCAGTCATCTTCTCAGCAGGTGTAATATCATCTTTAGAATTCATCATAGAGCAATTGTTACCACTTTATCAAAGGTAGCGCCATTCGCATAAGTATTTTGAGTTAAGGCGACCCATTCATTATCGCTCAAAATAGCCGTTAATTTGGCGGATAAATTGAGCTTTGCTACTGTATTATCGTTCAGCTGCGCTACGTCCTCAGCGAGAGCATAAATTGCCGCTACCTCTTTTGTTTCAATGTGCTCAAGGTCTTCCAAATAAGCATTAAACCAGTCAATAAAAGCGACCGTTGTACCCAGTAATATAATGCTGTCACCCGCACGCCACGTCGATGTCATTTGTTCTGTGCTGCGTCTGAGCGTATCCATGCTGCTATGTAATTGGTATAAAGTTGCCATAATCGTGTCCGCTTACTTACTGTATTTATTGTCATATTTAAACGCCAATCTCAACTTATCGTAGGCTTTTGATTTTTATAGAATTTAAAATTTTAATTGTTTTAACTGAAATTTTAAAAACTAAGTAAACCAATACCTTAGAAAAATAAGTTGAGAGTGGGGTATATTTAAATAAATATTAACAATGTAAATTCGTCCTAGCCCAAAAAGTTGCTACTAAAAGACCAAAATCTGGTCAAATTCTTGCGAATTTACCACCTCTGGTATCAAGGTCAGCTGCGTCGCCAAATCTGCCGGTAACATACCCGCGATCCAACCGCTAAACACATCGTCCGGTAACCAAGCGGCTGGCATATCATATAACTCAAGCGACTGAATCATGCCATGCAAACGTGATTCAGGCTGCATTAAAAAACCAAAGACAGACGCATCCAAATATAGCTGCACCTCATGACCAAAAGTCGCTAACGTTAAAGCCAGCGCGCAGCCTTCATAACTTACCATCTCGGTAGCTGTGTGCAAGCGAATGAGTAATTTCATGATGTATTCCTAATCTGATTATCGCCAACCACTATTATTCATCTGGTTATTGTTAAGTTGGCTGTTTTGACAGTGAGTTGTCATGCAAAACGCTGTTTAAAACTGCAGCAAACGACAGTTACCTTGCATCATCATGGCAAGCTCACTCAGTCCAACCAGCTTAAAACCAGCGGCCAGATTTTCACTATTTAACTGATGACGGGTGCTATTTTCGCTATCTGAAATACCGCGGCTAAGCGCCGTACTGACGCAAACGGGCAGCGTCAATTGATATTGCTCAGCAAGCTTTTGCCACTCTTTAGTGATATTCATCTGGTCTGCTGACTGCCAGCGCAAGCGATTGGCGGTATTGGCGGCATCGGCATAGAAAAAAATATTCAATGGCGCAGGTGCGTTTTCATTGTTATCGCTGCTATCGGTCTCATTATTATTGTTCGTGTCATTATTATTTGTGTCAGTGTTTGCGAGATAGGTACGCGCATAGCGTAACGCTAGATGTGCCAGCGGATGGCTGGGATCAGCAGTAATTAATAATAGCGGGGTCGTGGTCGTCATAATCGCAGTGTCACTTATGATGAATGAGGATAAAGAAAAAACACAGCGTCTCAAGATTTTTAAGACCCAAAGTGTTTAAAACTCAAGATTTCTAGGTTTAGGTTTTAAGTCCTTTTAAGTATTGGCTATTGTAGCATTATTCGCAAAACTTTCTTATGTTCGTCAGTTCTTAATCAGTAAAGTGCTGTCAGTAGCATGGCTGAGGATTTATGCTACTATAAAAATCCTAAAATAAGATTGTTTATAGCCGCGTTAATATTGTAAAAATAATTTTTGCGATTGATGTGGTTTTTATAGCTTTATGCTGCAAGGAGTTGTCGTCGTTATGCTATCTACCATGCCTAGTAGTACAGGCTTTCAGCCTAGCCCAGAGCAGCTGCAAGTGCTACAGACTGCCAGCGAGTTTGCCTATCAGGTTTGGCAAAGTCGAACGGGCGCTTGCCAGACGTTTTTGCGCAGTTATCCGCTAGAGAGCACGTTAACGCGCCAGCAAATTGATGATTTGATTCAAGATTATACGTTGGATGAGAATTATCAGCTCGCCAATGAAGACAAGGTAATGAGTGGTTTGCGGCATTTGCGTATGCTGCTAATGATGCGCTGGATTTGGCAAGATGCCTTGGCCATGATTGAGCTTGAGCAACTGACCGATGAGCTGTCTGAATTTGCCGATGGCTGTATTTTATTTGCCAAAGACTATACCTATCAGCAGCTGATTGTGCAGTATGGGCAACCGACCTTTATTAATGCCAAAGGTAATGTGCAAATCGATGATATGGCGATTATGGCAATGGGTAAGCTTGGCGCGCATGAGCTGAATTTATCCAGTGATATCGACCTGATTTTCGTCCATCAGGCGCGCGGTGAAACGGACGGTGACAAAGCAAAAGGCACGCGCAGTATTGATAATAAGCGTTTTATGACCCGGCTTGGACAAGGCATTATTAGGCTGCTCGATAATAATACCGCTGATAGTTTTGTATTTCGGGTCGATATGCGTTTGCGTCCGTGGGGCGATGGCAGCGATTTGGCGATTCATTTATCCGCATTGCAGAAGTACTTTGCCCAGCATGGGCGGGCATGGGAACGTTTTGCTTGGCTCAAAGCGCGTGTGGTTGGGAACATCGAGCAGCCGTTTTTTGACGACATACAAGCGCTGATTAAGCCTTTTGTGTTTCGTTATTACGTTGATTATAGTGCTTTTTCAGCTTTGCGAGAGATGAAGTCTCTGATTCAAAATCAAGTCGCTCAGCGCGAAGACTTAGATAATATCAAGCTTGGCGCAGGTGGTATCAGAGACATTGAGTTTATCGTCCAAGCCTTTCAACTGATTTATGGTGGTCGGCATCCGCAGTTACAGGTTAAGTCTTGTTTGGCAGCGATGCAGGCACTGTGTCAACTTGGGTATTTAGAAGAAACTACTTATCAAGAGCTACAGGCTGCTTATCGTTTTTTACGGCGCCTTGAACACGGTATTCAAGCGATTAACGATCAGCAAACGCAGCGCTTACCGCATGACCCAGAGTGGCAGCATAATTTGGCCATTACCCTTGGCTTTGATGATTGGACAGGGTTATTAGCGACGCTGAATGATCACCGCTATCATGTCAATGTGCCGTTTGAGCGTATGGTTACCGAACGGCAGATACCCGATCAAGACGATGATGAGTTTGAGCCTGAACATCTAAACGAGCAGATTGCGCGCTTAAATGAGGTATTAACTGAAGAAAATCGTGAGCGTTTACAAGGTTTTTGGCAGTCAAAAATGGTCGCCAATTTGAGCGATGAAGCGCGTGAGCGTTTGGATGATGCGTATCCTGTGATTGTCCACGCGCTCCTTGTCCATGAAGAGCAGCAGCAACTTGCTAATATCGCTTTGCCGCGTTTAATAAATTTGCTAGAAGCCATTTGCCGCCGTTCTATTTATTTGGTAATGATTGCAGAAAACCCCAATGCCACCGTTGAGCTGATTCCGATGTTGTCAGCCAGCCCTTGGATTGCTAAGGAGTTGGCGCATTATCCGGTACTTTTAGACACGTTTTTGCAGCAGCGCTATCGACATCTGCCAGACAAGCGTGAGCTGCGTGATATTTTGCGCCAGCAGTTGTTGCGCGTAGAGCCGAACGATGAAGAAGAACTGCTGAGCGTACTGCGATTGTTTAAAAAGAACCAAGTGCTCGCAGTGGCTGCCAGTGACGTGCTGGCAGAGCGACCAATTATGAAAGTGTCAGACTCACTGACTTATATTGCCGCTGTGGTGTTAGAAGCGGCGCTTGAGCGCGCCTTTGCCGAAATCGTCAAACGTTATGGTTACCCAATTGGTCAAGATGGCGATCCGGTCACTGAAGCGGATTGCGGCTTTGCCATCATTGGTTACGGCAAGCTTGGCGGGCTTGAGTTATCCTATTCATCAGATTTAGACTTGGTGTTTTTGCATAAAATAAAAGAGCAGGGCATGACCACGGGTGAAAAATCGGTCAGTGGTATGAAGTTTGCCGCCCGTTTGGCACAAAAGCTGATGACTTATCTTAATACCCAAACCCGTGATGGCCGTGCTTATGAAGTCGATATGCGCCTGCGTCCCTCGGGCAATGCGGGCATGATGGTGGTTTCTTGTCATGCGTTTGAAACCTACCAGCTTGAGAAGGCTTGGTCTTGGGAGCATCAAGCATTGGTACGGGCGCGGGCTATCTGCGGTGATAAGCGCGTGACCGCCCGTTTTTGTGACATTCGCCGTACCGTTTTGGCGCTACCGCGTACCATTGAGCAAGTCCGTATCGAAGTCACCAGTATGCGTATTAAAATGCAAAAGCATCTGGGCACCAGTCAGCACCAGCAGCAAGCGGGCAAGTTTCACCTTAAGCAAGATGCGGGCGGCATTGTCGATATTGAGTTTCTCGCGCAGTTTGCGGTATTGGCTTATTCGCACGAGCATCCAAGCTTGACCAAATGGAGTGATAACGTGCGTATTTTTGAAGAGATGGCGACTTTGGGTATTTGGGAGGCAAAGATTTGTCAGGATTTGACCGATGCTTACTTACGCATCCGCGCCGCGACGCATCAATTGGCATTGTCAGAGCAGTCATTACTGGTTGATGAGTCATTATGGACAGAAACGCGAGCACTGGTACAAGCGCAGTGGCAGCATTTGATGGGCGTAGAATCTGCTGAATAATCCTGCCATAAAACAATGATGCGACGTTATAAGTTCAATGCAATAAGCGTAGGGCTTTGATAGCCATTGTAACGAATGGTATATGAATAAAAGCCATGCAGTGATAAACTAAAATATTGTATTTGCCTCTCGTGCCGGTGCTATAATCACTGGCACCTTAAATTTGCAGATAGAAAAATTGCATTTGAAATTGCATCTAAAAATAGGCACTCAGTGTCAGCAGGCAATTTTACTTAAAACACTTATTTAACCATTAACACTCAACAAGAAAAGTTAGACGTCAGCGCTAGCATAAGGACTATTAAATGAATATGGCAACACAAGAAGGTAAGCTTTGGATGAATGGCACGATGATTGAACAGCCAGATGCCAAGGTTCATGTGCTTACGCATAGCCTGCATTACGGCATGGCGGTGTTTGAAGGCGTACGTGCTTACCAAACTGCTGACAATCGCACCGCAATTTTTCGCTTAAAAGACCATACCGATCGTCTATTAGGTTCTGCCAAAATCTTCCAAATGAATGTGCCTTTTGATGCAGCGGCACTTGAGCAAGCACAAAAAGATGTGGTTAAGCAAAACAACTTGGCAGAAGCCTATATTCGTCCGCTTATTTGGGTTGGCGCCGAAAAACTCGGTCTATCATCGCGTGACAATAGTATCAATGCCATGGTTGCTGCTTGGCATTGGGGCGCATACCTTGGTGAAGACGGTATCAAAAACGGTATCCGTGTAAAAACGTCATCATTTACCCATCACATGACCAACGTGACCATGTGTAAAGCTAAAGCATCAAGCAACTATCCAGTGTCTATCATGGCCAACCAAGAAGTCACGCGTAATGGTTATGACGAAGCTATTTTAATGGACCCACAAGGTTATGTCTGCCAAGGCGCGGGCGAGAACTTGTTCTTAGTCAAAGATGGTGTACTGCATACCCCAGATTTGGGCGGCGGTGCGCTTGACGGTATCACTCGCCGCACTATCATTCAATTCGCTGATGATTTGGGTATCAAAGTCGTTGAGCGCCGTATCACTCGTGATGAGTTTTACTTAGCAGATGAAATCTTTATGACAGGTACCGCGGCTGAAGTGACGCCTATTTGTGAATACGATGACCGCGTCATCGGTAATGGGGGCCGTGGTCCATTGACTGAGAAATTGCAAACCTTATACTTTGATGTAGTACATGGCCGTAATGAGCAGTATATGGATTGGTTAAGCTTTATTGATTAATTTTTAAAACTGCATTTTATTTTTAAAACTATATTGTATGAAATAAAAAAGCTAAGACTGAAACAATCTTAGCTTTTTTCTCTTTATCATTGCGTCACTTTTATTATGACTTTGATAATTATTAAAGGTTCAAGAGGTTAATGTTATATCTGACCAGCGCATCAATTTTACTTCATACTGAGCTAATAACTCTGCAAACTCGTCACTGATTAACCACTTATACTCAATCTCACGAGCCGCTTTGATGTCATCCTGCCAGCTATTACTTCTACTTTCAGGAACAGCAGGATGACACATAATCAGTGTAGGTGATACGTTAGCTGTATGACAGGGTGCAGCTTGCAGCCACTTTTTCCATAATATTGCTAATTGCTGAAGATCAGCATCAAAACCATAAACCCCACCAAATTTATCATTGGTTAGAATTTGATGATGCTGACAAGATTTTCGCCAAGCATAACCACCTAGTATATAAATGATCCAAGACTTTACGTCATTGATAAGCGGTGTAGTAACGCGTGCGCTCAGCATGTCTTTTGCTATCTCATCACTATAGCGGTTAGTTAGCTCTTTAATCAAGCTCTTACGAATAACAGGAAACTGATGAATATGTTGATGTCCGTCAATAAATACAGGCGCACGATTAAAGCGTTCTTCAAATCCATCTAATTGCTGTTTAATAACATCGCTTACTTGCATGGGATTCAAACGACGCAAGTAGCTTGCGATAATGATTGATTTCAATGAACCACGCAGAGCGGAAGCAAATATACCCGTCAGATCTAAATGCAAGCCAATATCGACATTGAGTTGGTTCAGACGATTGATATTGCTATCCGTAATTGTACCGCCAACCATATAGCTGCTGGCACCAATACGTCCAAGTTCAGCAAGATGAATGACCGCATCGTTGACGGCAGTCGACAGTCCTAAATCATCAACGTTAATAATCACAGGGCGGGTATGGTTAGATAGCGCAGCAGCTTGCTCTTTATAATGAGGATGGCTCATGATTTAAATGCCCAAAACTTGCCCAAGGCAAAGGTCATAACGGTAATAACACCCGTGACCAGTAGCCATATCACTATATAATACTGCTCGCCAAACCAACGTAACCCTAAAACGAATAAGCCTTGATTGGCAATGAATCCTGCAGCGGAACTACTAAACCATTTTCCTAAAGCAGGAAGATGCTTTTTTTTATGAATATGATTATTGTTTGGCCGAATACTCTTATTTGAATACTCTGATTGTTTAAAGGTAAAATAAAAATGCCCGAAAAAGCTGACCATAAAAGCAATTAAAAAAGCGCCTACGTTTGCCCATGCTGGCGTGGCAGTCGTGAAATTAACAATACTGACCAATACTAAAAAATGAACCAAAGCCGCACTGGCGCCAACGGCTAAAAACCAAAGGGCTTGCATAGCATTCGATTGCGTTTCTGCTGTGTTATTCATCAGCTGGTTTGCCCATTGCACTTTTGGCCGTCGCCTGTAGGTAATTATCAGCGTATTGATGAGTAGTATGCGCAGACTTGCTATTGATGACTTCATCGATTAAATACAGTGGTCGCTGCTTAACCTCTTCATAGAGTCTACCGACATATTCGCCAATTACGCCAATACAAACCAGTTGTATACCAGTAGAAAACATAATTCCTGCGGCAACCGTTGCCCAGCCTGCGACATCGCTACCAAATATTAGGGTATCTATCACGATATATAAGCCGTATAAAAAAGCCAATGCAGAGACTGCAAAACCTATGCGGGAAATCAGCCGCAGTGGTCGCTGAGAAAAGGAGGTAATACCTACAAGTGCCAATTCAAACAAGCTGCCATAGTTAAATTTACTTTCACCAGTATCGCGATTGGCAGCGGTAAAGGGCAAGTAAACCGTATTAAAGCCAACCCAAGCATACAAGCCTTTCATAAAGCGTTGGCGCTCGGGTAATGAGCGTAAAGCATTTAGCACCTTGCGATTCATCACCCGAAAATCACCGGCATTAGGACGAATCTCATAACGCTGACTGTCCTGGATAAAATGATAAAAACTGCCTTTTAAAGTTTTTGCGAGCCGGCTTTCATGCGGGCGATTGGCTTGAATACCCGCGACCATATCAATATCCGATTGCTCAATCATCGTTAGCATTTGTGCTAATACTGGTAAAGGATGCTGTCCATCTGAATCAATCATAGCAACTATCTCGCCTCGCGCGGCTGCTAGACCAGCACTGAGTGCGGGCTCTTTACCAAAATTACGCGATAAACGTATGAGCTCTAATTCTGTATTTGCTGGACGAGTAGGTATTAACTGTGTGACTACCTCGACTAAGTTATCGCGGCTACCATCATCAACAATAATAATCTCACAGTTTGCTATTCTTGCTGTTGAACTCTCCAGATTTTGCTTGGCCGATGCTATCTCTACTGGCGCGCGTAGTGTCTGCGTAAAGGCGAAGACCTCTGGCAAAAACACTTGTAAGGCTTCCGCATCGTTGTACGCAGGCATAATAATCGACAAATAAGGGCGAGATTGTGACAACTGATCTAGCATAAACACTCAATTATTTTATTCATATAAATGGCTATTTACCAGCCGCTGAAAAATAAGGCTTTATTCTGAATCCTGAAAGCAGCGACTTGGAACATAAGCCAACCAGTTTATCAATAACGGCTTTTCTATCTTACCGTCACGCCAATCAATCTGCCATTGACCCTGCTGCTTAATTAAGGGATTAGCGTTGTTATGGCTATTCTCTACTTCAGTAGTGGCAATAGCATCAACATCATCAAGCAACGGTAGGACGATATCTTCTTCGCCCTCTTGCCACATGACTAACGTACCATTTTCTTGTAGGCGCTGGGTGTTCATCCAGGGCGAGTGGCTTGCAGGACCGGATATCATTTGTGAGGGAAAGCCGCTATTCATCGCCACTAATGCGCCAAGCCAGCGATCACCTGAAACGCTATCAAGTGTACAGCTACTCAATGATTGCCAAGTGGTTTGTGCTTGAACTGTCAATGCCTGCTCCGGCCACTGCATACGAGAAGGCTTATGACGAATCTTGTCGCCGAAGCCCACATATACTACCATTAGTACGGTAACAAGGGACAACCAAATAGTCAGAGCTTTTCGTAGCTTGATGGCGGTTAATAATTGAGTGGCAGGTGCTATCAAGGAGGCAGCGAGCAACCCTGACAGTGCCCACATTGGCATGCCCCACATATCACGCAAGCCCACCCCAAACACCAAGCTTAAAACAACCAATACCGCGATTGGTGATAACCACATATACCAAAGCAGTCCTGCGTCCTGCGGTAAGCTGTGCTTGTAGTCATCAGTCTTTAATAAACGCTTGCGATTAACAGCAAGCATAATTAGTAGCGGAATATGGGCGACAAGCTGAGCAATGATAAATCCTATCCAGCTAAAATGCCGCTTGATGTTATATGCCCCCGCAGCAACCTCTTGCGAGCGTCCACTGGCATAACTAAGCGGCAACCAATCGTGCGTTGCTAACCAATATAAATGCGGTGCGAAGATAGCCAACATAATAAAAGCCGCTATCCACGGTTTCGGTTGTTTTAATAATGGCCACTGTTTTGGCAGCATTAAATAGAATGCCATTGGTATCAGTAAGAATATCACGGTGTACTTGGTTAGCATGCCAAGTCCACCAATCACACCCAGTAATATCCAATCTCTGAGACGGTTTTGAGTCAAAGATTGATAAAACGCTAAGTACAACCCTGCCCAAATGGGAAACTGAGCGACGTTGTGATTAAACTCAAGGCTAGGGTAAGTGTAGTACAGAACCGCTAAAGTTAACGCGCTACCGATTAGAGCGGTGGTTGGTGACCAAATCTTCTTACCTAACTGATAAATTAGGACTAAGGTCAGTAAGACAGATAATTGGCTGAGTAAATAAGGGCCAACATGACCAAACAATTGATAAAAGCTGTATAATATCCATGACGATAATGGGGGATGTTTATAATAGCCCCATTGCCATTCGCTGCCCCAATTTATACCCTCGCTAACATCGAAGGGTACACTGCTGGCTAGAAAGCTTGGAGTGATAGACCAAACCAAAAAGTAAGCCATTAAAAACAACCCAAACCCGCGCCAAGATTTAGGTTTTTCAGGCTGTTGTTTAGAGAGAATATCCATGCCATTATTTATAGGCTGAGCATAAGAGGACGATTGTTCAGCGGGTGTCATAATACGAGCCTTATAATAATACAACCAACTTAAAGTAAGTCTGGTCTATAAGTTTTTCCGTATTATAGAGACAATTGATAGATAGGCATAGTCGGGCACGATTTTTATCTGTCGTATTATGAGTTTTTCGTTATTAAAAACCATTAACATATAATAATTTTTATTATACTTAATTATTAGGATTTAATTATGAGTGATGAGATTATCAAAGTTTTTGTAGGGTGCGATCCTAATAACTGTGATTTAGAGCAAATGATGGTTTTAGAGTATAGTATTCGTAAACATACCAAATCGCTAGTCGAAATCATATGGATGCAGCTATCACGCAATCCAGATAGTTATTGGTATTCTAACACTGAAACAGGAGAAGGTTGGAATACGGCTAAGTGGGCAACCCCTTTTTCAGGATTCCGTTGGGCAATTCCAGAATATTGTAACTATTCTGGCAGAGCAATTTATATGGACGCCGATGTGGTCATCTTGAGCGACTTGGCTCAACTATGGCAACATCCTATTGAAGGCCAAGCTATCGTAGCTGCTAAAACGAATGCTGATATGACGAGGTTATGTACCTGCCTATGGGATTGTACCAAAGCGAAAAGCAAGATACTGCCAGTTGACCAGCTTAGACAAGATGTTGATAGTCATCAAAAAATGATGGATTTAATTAAGTTTAACCCTCAACTCGTTGAACCTTATGAAGATAGCTATAATTGTATCGATGGTGAAGACTTGGCATTAGAACAGATTAAGATATTACATTATTCAGACATGGGCACGCAGTTTAGTCATAAATACGCGCTTGCAAGAGTCGAGGAGGAGGGGTTTAAACATTGGTTCGATGGTAAAATAATGCCACATCCAAGAACTGAGCTTAGTGAATTATTTGATAGTTATTATAATGAAGCACTTGCTGCTGGATATAAACTAGATGATTACCGCGTCTCGCCGTTTGGTCATTTTCCGAAAAAAACGCATAAGCGTTATAAGGGTAATAAAATAACCCGTCGAAAAGATGGTAAGTCATTTTTTTCGCGTTTATTTAACTTATAAACTGTCAATAATATTGAAATGCAGGTAGCATGCAACTTTATAAAAAACGATTGAGGATACTTGATGCGTGCTATGGCGTCACAAAAAGATAAGATTGTCCTATCTATCAACTCTCTACAAGGCGCGGGTGCCGAGCGATTTGTTTTAACAATAGGGGCAGCTTTTCATCAATTAGGCTTTGATGTTCATGTATTGCGATTTAATGCTAAAGTAGAGTTTACGTTAGATGAAAACTTAACTTATCATTTAATAGACTACGAGCGTTATCGTTGGTTACCAAAAGGTAAGATACGCTATTCAGTTATTGCCAAAAAAGTAGACAACTATATTCTTAAGAATATTGGTCAGCCTACTTTGCTTTTATCTAATCTGGAGCGTTCAGACAGTATTTTTTGTTATAGTAAGCTGCCAAATATTATTTATGTTATCCATAATACGTTATCGTTATATTATAAGTTTAATGAAACAGATAGTGATAATTTGAAGTTAACACTAAGAGATAGATATTCAAAACATCCTTGCGTGTGTGTAAGCGAGGGTGTTAAAGAAGATTTTGTAAGATATTTTGGTGAGAGTAACCCAGTAACTGCTATTCATAACCCAATTGATAGAGATGGTATTCAGAATTTAGCTGAAGCTTTTATTCCAGAGTATCAAGACTATATCATTCACGTTGGTAGCTTTAAGGAAGCAAAGCGCCACGATATTCTATTAAAAGCTTATGCGCAGACAGATCAGTCTTTGCCATTGTTATTAGCGGGTCAAGGTAAGCTTAAAGGTGAAATAGAACAATTAATTATAGATCTCGATTTGTCAGATAAAGTTGTTCTTCTCGGGTTTTGTGAAAATGTATTTCCTTATATTAAACATGCTAGATTTAAAGTATTAACCTCTAATTGGGAAGGGTTCGCTTTAGTTATTGCAGAATCTCTAGCGTTATCTACACCTGTAGTTAGTACCGATTGTCAATCTGGACCCAAAGAGTTACTACCAAAAAAGAATTTGATGCCAACAGATGATATCACCCTTATCAGTGAGAAGTTAAACCAAGCTATGAAAGACTCACAACAATTCTCTGCTCCTTTTAATGAAGCACTTCTACCTATTCCCATCGCTAGAAAATATTTAGCGTTTGCAGAAAGCTTTGCTAAACAAACATAGGCTAAGTAATGAGTATTTAACCGTGTTTAGGGTAAGCTCTTAACTCAAAAAAACTTACCCAACCTTTTCTGGTATTTTCAAAATTAGGATATACTCTAGACAATAGTTATTTATTTAATAAAATACCGATAGCTATAACAATTAACAATACGATACCGCCTATAAATCTATTACGCTGTCGTATTTTTTGCCGCTTAAGCTTGGTATGACCACGGCTGGCCTGATATTGCTCAATATAAATATCACCATCATAGTCTTTATCGAATATTTTTATATAACCGGGATTGAGTGCTTCTACGGTTAAGGTGTCGCCAAGCTTCTCCATAGCGACATCCAAACTGTCTTGATCTACTTGAGTTTGTTTGCCGTCTACTTGTTCGGTTATCCATTGTTCTACTAAAGCCATAGTATTGGCAGTATTGCTAAAAAACATAGTACTAGCCAGATAGTCGTGCGACATGCCCGGCAGTCCTTTAGTCTTATAAAATGCGACATCAGCATCAATAGTATTAAAATAATCTAAAGGTTTTTTGACCAGTGCATCGGCATCTAAATATAAAATATTTTTATTAGGGAATTTTTTTAGACATTCTAAAATGAAGTGTGGTTTGATACGAGTATTTGCCTCCCAGTAACCCGCATCTTCCACTTCTTTAAAGTAGTAATTGAGGTTAAATTCATCGAGCGATTGCTTTAGATTTAAAGCATGACTGCGATAACTGTCGGTATAAAAACAACATACGATAAAGCTATCCGGTGCACTGATTTTTTCAAAGAATAATGGAGTTGAAGCTGAAGTCATGGAAAGCTCTGTAAATTTAATAATAAAACACGAATGGTGAGATTTTCTGGCGCTATATTAGATAAGTATTTCAAATATATCCAGTAGTATTAGTAACTGATTTTAATCTAACCACCACTCAGAGTTTTTACTTTTATGTAAAGAGCGCATAGTAGAAAAAGCACTGTTGTTTTTTTGAAGCTTGTCAAAAACGGATAATAGCATTGTCGTCGCTAGCTTATCGGATCCATAAAAACTCTCATAACGCTTACGCATGTTTTTTAAAGTATCATCAGAGCCAATACGAAAATAAGTCAAGCCGTCGTATAAAGGAATGTCATTCCGATAAAATGCCTCAATATTGTCGTCGAGCAGGGGCAAAGATTCAGAATTAGCAGGTTGTAGCAAAAACTGTTTAGTTTCATAAATTCTTAAAGTATTCACAAGCGTAGTGATGTTCATCAAAATAGCAGCCCTGATGCTATCGGTTGAATGATCAACAAAGGTGTCACAGGCAGAAACAACCCAGCGTAAAGACAAATGCTCTAACAGATAGTCTGTTTCTGTATTCCATAACTGCTCAAACTCAGAAAAAATTTCTTTGGGCTTATAATTGCGACGTAGTAATACTACGAGTGTGGCATGATAAAAACAAAGCTCTGACTGCCCGATAAACTGATGTTTTAAATTCTCCAAATGAGCAGTTAAATCATTGGTTCGCGGTTTATGCGTTAAGGCTGAAGCATCGCACATAGCATCTGTGATTAGAGAGGCTTTCATCTCATCAAGGCTTTTATTCATAAAGGTTTTGACGATTTTTCCCGCATTTAATTGTTTTTCACTTTTAAACAGTAAAATCGCTTTTCTTCGCCATCCACTCGGTGCTGTCATTTAATACAAACCCTATTCGTAAATGTTTATATATTGATTGAAGCGTGTATCTGACCAAAATTTTCTATCCACTAATACATTTAAAAAATAGCAATTAATCTAGTGCACTAAATAGACCCTGAGAGACTGGTGAATGATTTACAACAGGCACGTTATTTTCTTTATAAATCTTACCTAGCAGGTTAAAAGACGGCACAATCCGATCAGTAATTGCCTTATCTAATTTACAAGGCGCGCTATCGCCTTTACTCTCATAAAATCGAGGTTGGTTATTATTCAATAAATCAATCCCATATAAGTGAATCGTGCCAGCGTGACGTGAATAAGCCAACTGGGCGGCGACGTAAGCTACTGTTCCTGCTTCTATAAACCCATATGTCATATCTAAAGATAGGCCGATAGGCGCAGGCTGATGCTGCGTATCTATAACAAAGTTAGGTTGATTGGCCAATAATGCTAGCGGTATCTTTTTATTATGTGAGAGTGGTTTTAATAGCAGCCTACCAAACCAAGACTTATTTGTTTTTACGCTCCAAGCTCGATCGGCAGGATAGATAATACGCATTGCATTATGGTATTTGCTTATCATGCTGGGGTGTGAGATTGCTAATGCCTCAAACACTGCTAGAGTTGCATACAAAGGCTGGCCTGTGTAGTACTTGTTTAAAATATCTGGTTGATGTTTGACGAAGCGCGCATCACTAATGACATAACCGACGACATTGGTAAAATTGTATTGAGCCATTAGGCTAATACTGCCATTCACAAAAATAGTCGCCGTATCTACTAAGTCCGCAAATGATAAATCTGTAATAGATGGACCAGAAGCAATGATATTGACTGCTTGCTGGTGAAGGTTTTGCTCGGCTTCTCTTGCATCAAAAGCAGAAATACCAACACTCTGATTGTCAATATTAAAAGTGGCGCTAGGAGGTAATTCCATGTTGGGTTCCAGATGTTTCTATGACTTAGTTACACCCAATACTCTTGCAACCAAGGGCTAGGCTTCACATGACGATACCATTTACCGCCGCCGCCTTTGATAGCGTCTGGTGGATTAATTTCACCATGAAAGATAACAATTTTTGCGCCTTCAGGTAACGTCGGTGCACGTACAAAATTCAAAGGAGTAGGCGCCATACACTGATATTTAAAACTGACACACCAGTTTTTATCCCAGTACTCTAAATGGTGATGCTCACGCAGATAGTTAGAAAGATAAGCCTGCTCATGACGAACCTGTGTACGAATGGTTTCAAAGTTGCGCTCAAAGTTTGCGAGCAAATTAGGATAGGAACCCATACCGATATTAAAGCGATAAACCGAGCTATTGCCAATCATGCGCCATGGCTTTTTCCAGTCACGAATAATGACGACGCTGTCTTCATACTCAGCTTTATAAGTGAAAAAAGCATCAATATTATCGACGATAACGATATCGATGTCTAAGAATAAGGCGACACCTTTTAAATCATATAACTCTGGCTTAAAAGTGGTCAGTTTTTTCCAGCCACGTTCAGGGCCTGCTGGTAAATCCATTTCTGGAATGGGATAACAAGCAACTGCAGGGTCGATGCCAGTACTATCGTCGGTGAGGCAAACCATTTGAAAATCTAAAGTCAAATGGCGACTGACCATATTATAAAGACGGTTGACGTACTCAGGACCATATTTATCGCCCCATTTCATACAAATAATATAACGCTGCTCGGCAGTACTGCGTGCGTGCGTGTGGTCTGTCGATGAGGTATTGGTTACGTCGGTTGCCATAATGCACTCATATTAATATAAATAAAAAATATTTAGGGCGTGTTCTCATTTTTAACAGGGTGATAAAAATGAGATAAATTGTCGCCAAATATTCGGTCAATATTGAGATATTGACTGAATATTTGACGCTGTTTGGCAAAATTTAGCCATCTTTAATCCATTTATAGGACGATCGATTGAACTGAGAACACGCCTTAGTAATGTTTAAAGGTACAAAGGTCAGCCAATATTATCACAGCGATGATTCAGGAGCTCTATAAACGTTTGGCTAATTGTAAGGTCATTATTCATTGCCAACGCGCGTGGTTGTATCATGAACGTTTTGATCAGCCCGCTTGTTGTCAAGAATGAATTTGGCCAAAGTTCCTTCATCAACGTTGTAAGGATTCCCTAATGTGGGAATATGTTTAAAACGGCGATAACCCCACATATAATGGCTGCATTTATCTTCAATCATCTGTTGCATGGCCAGATTGAGCGCATAAGCAGCGGTTTCAGTATTGCGGTCATATAGGGCGGGGTCGTCTAACTTATAACAATAAATATCAAAACCTTGCCCATCATCACGGCGAATACAAGATAAGCCGACCAGTGCGCATTTGGTTTTACTGGCAAGCTTGGAGGCCAGCGTACTGGTCAACGTCTCAATCCCAAAAAAGGGCACAATTACGCCACCTGAAGGTTCAGGAACGTGATCAGGCAACACAATACTAAAACCGCCTTGCTTTAGAGTCTTAAAGATAGCCTTGACCCCGCTACCATCGGTGGGTACCAGCGTGGCATTTAACCGCGAGCGGCCTTGCAAGATAAAGTCATTGGTGATGTCGCCTTTGACTGGTTTATACATAATCGTTGGCGCGCCAAATTGATTGAGCCACGCGTTCATCATCTCCCACGTACCCAGATGCGGGACGATGGCCAGCATACCGTTTGGACTGGCAAGACCTTCTAACAAAATGTCTTTATTGTGGACATCGCGTATCTGCTTGATGCTCCACTCAGGCGGCATCGCCCAACTCTTGATAGACTCAATACTGGTTAAACATTGATGATAAATGATGTCTTTGGTTAATGCGCGTTTTTGATGAGCAGATAACGACGGCGCAACTAGTGCCATATTAATACGCACAGTACGCATAATACTAGCATTTGGTAGGCGTAATATTATCCACGCAACAAAACGTGCCAGCATCTGCAAAATAGATAGTGGCACGAATTTGAAGAAATGATATGGATTCATGACCATTCACATGGTGATAAATTACATAACGGGTAATTCAAACAATATCTGCGCATGACTAAACCATTTATTGTGCAGGTTTATTGGTATCAGGCTGGGCCTTTTCGCGTACACGGATACCAAGTTCACGTAGCTGTTTGCTATCTACCGGAGCAGGCGCTTGCGTCAATGGGTCTTCAGCAGTTTTGGTTTTAGGGAAGGCGATCACGTCACGGATAGAGCTTGCGCCGACCATCAGCATAATGAGGCGATCCAAACCGAAGGCTAAACCACCATGCGGAGGCGCACCGAATTTTAGAGCATCAAGTAAGAAGCTAAATTTCTCTTCGGCCTCAGCCTCATCAATACCTAGCGCTTCAAATACCGCTTTTTGCATCTCAAGGGTATTGATACGTAAGCTACCGCCGCCGATTTCAGTACCATTTAACACCATATCATAAGCGATAGAAAGCGCTGATTCAGGATTGGTTTTTAATTCTTCAACAGACCCTTTTGGCTTAGTAAACGGATGGTGCATTGACGTCCAGCGGCCATCATCCGTTTCTTCAAACATTGGGAAGTCAGTCACCCAAAGAGGCGCCCATTCACAGGTTAGCATCTCTAAGTCTAGACCAATTTTTTGACGTAGTGCGCCGATGGCATCGTTGACGATACTGGCTTTATCAGCACCGAAGAAGATAATATCATTACTCTCGGCACCCGTACGCTCAATCAAGCTTGCCAATACGTCATCAGTCATGTTTTTGATGATAGGCGATTGTAGACCAGATTCTTTATCGACACCGTTGTTGATGTTGCTGGCGTCATTGACTTTAATATAAGCCAAACCACGTGCACCATAAATGCTCACAAACTTAGTATAAGCGTCGATTTGCTTACGGCTTAATGAAGCACCGCCAGGAATTCGAAGGGCAGCAACGCGGCCTTTTGGATCGTTGGCAGGACCGGCAAAGACTTTAAAATCAACGTCTTTCATTAAATCAGCAACGTCGACCAATTTTAATGGGATACGTAAGTCAGGCTTGTCTGAGGCATAGTCGCGCATGGCTTCCGCGTAAGTCATACGTGGGAAATCTTCAAACTCCACATCCATCATGGTTTTAAAAAGATGCTTAATCAAACCTTCGTTGATATTCATGATTTCTTCTTCATTTAAGAAAGAAGTCTCAATATCGACTTGGGTAAATTCTGGCTGACGGTCAGCACGTAAGTCTTCGTCACGGAAACACTTAGCGATTTGATAATAACGATCAAATCCTGACACCATCAATAACTGTTTAAATAGCTGTGGTGACTGCGGCAAAGCAAAGAAGTTACCCGGGCGAGTGCGTGAAGGTACCAGATAATCCCGTGCGCCTTCTGGTGTGGCACGAGTCAAGATAGGGGTTTCAACGTCTAAGAAACCATGGTCATCTAGATAACGACGAATGGCTGAGGTGGCTTTAGCACGGAAAACCATACGCTCTTGCATTTGCGGACGACGCATATCAAGGTAGCGATATTTTAAACGCAGATCTTCTGATACCGTGGTTTTCTCATCATTTAATGGGAAAGGCGGGGTTTCAGATTTTGCCAATACTTCAATCTCTTTACCCAATAGCTCAATCTGACCACTGGTCATATTAGCGTTTTCAGTGCCTTCGTAACGACGGCGAACGCGACCGGTAATTTTTAAAACATATTCAGGACGTACCGCATCAGCAGTCGCGAACGCTTCTGGGGTGTCAGGGTCAACGACAACTTGTAAGATGCCTGCGCGGTCACGCATGTCTAAGAAAATCACACCACCGTGATCGCGACGACGATGTACCCAGCCTACGATGCTAATGGTTTGCTCAAGTAAGCTTTCGGTTACAGCGCCGCAATATTCGTCTCGGTATTCGCTATGCGTCATAGTGCTTTGCGTCATAATATAATTATCCAGTTGTCAGCCCAATTCGAAATACAATAATGCAGCCGCTAGCGTGTAATATAAGCGCCGTGCCTTTGAGTATTTAGCCAAAAAAGCACGAATAACGCGATATAAGACAAATGGTCATCACGTTGGCTGCAGAAAATTTGATGTAAACGCATATTATGCCTAATCTGCCTTTGTTATACAACCTGTGGCGTCCAATCAGTAGTGTTCAAACGAAGGGCAGGGACGTATCAGTAGTGGTGGTATTTATGCAGTAGTATTTGTCTTGGGTAAAATATTGTCATTTTGCTTGAAAATACTATCCACTGTGCGCATATCAAGCTAACTTATTAAACCGTATTAAAACCCCTTAAATTATCTATTAAAATTATTTATTTCAACTATCAAGGAATCCTGCTCATGCTTTTTCATCCTTCTAAAAATCCTGTTGAGCTAAGAGTTATCCATCTCAATAAAAGCCAAGAGCAACGTCGTGAAGATCTGATGGAGGCGACGCAAGGTAAAGCGGCGCTTAAACAACTGAAGAAAACCATGGCGAAAAAAGCCAAGCAAGCATTAAAAGCAAAAAGTAAAAGCAAAAAGAATAATAGCGATGAGAAGCAGCAAGTTTTTGTGCTTGATTTTGATGGTGATATCAAAGCCACGGCGGTGAAGCATTTACGCGAAGAAATCAGCACACTCATCAGTACCGCCAATAAAGGCGATGAAGTCGTCGTACGCTTAGAGTCGGGCGGCGGTTTGGTTCATGGTTATGGCTTGGCAGCGGCACAATTGGCCCGTTTAAAAGACGCGGGTCTAAAACTCACCGTCTGTGTCGATAAAGTCGCCGCCAGTGGCGGTTATATGATGGCTTGTGTCGCCGACAATATCGTTGCCGCACCCTTTGCGGTTATTGGTTCAATCGGTGTGGTCTCACAGTTACCAAACTTCCATAAATGGCTCAAAAATCACGACGTCGATTACGAGATGTTCACCGCAGGCGACTATAAGCGCACCGTGACCGTGTTTGGTGAAAATGACGCCGAAGACCGCGCCAAATACCAAGAAGAGCTGGAGCAGACGCACGAGTTATTTAAGCACTTCGTTAATACCTATCGTCCAACACTGGATGTTGCGAAAGTCGCCACTGGTGAGCATTGGTATGGAGAAGATGCGCTAAAACTTAACTTAATTGATAGCTTGCAAACCTCTGACAGTTATATTTTAGAGCGTATGGAAAATAATGAAGTGTACGCGCTGCATTCACGTCAAAAGCCAACGCTTGCCGAAAAATTGGGTTTATCACAAGCCGCAGAAGCAACACTCAGCATGGCTATTGATAAGCTACCAGATGCATTGGCACGTTTTGATTTAGACACTCGCTTAAATATCCTAAAATAAGTTTAAATATCATTAGGTTAATTGATAGCTAGCGTTCTAGTATTTCAACAGCGAATCGTGCATTGTTTGTATTTTGTAAAAGGCGTGTCCTAGCGGGTCGCGCCTTTTTTGCTGTTTAATCGCAAATGCTGTGTTATAAATGGGGCAGATAAAACAGAGTATACGCACGTACACTATAAAGTCTCATTAATCTTTTTATGAAATCTCGATATATAAAGTATTGATATATAGAATCTTGATGTGAATTTTATAAAAGCCATTAATCATCAGTAAAGAAAAGGATGTCAACTATGTCTAGCGACACATTAATGTTTACCGCCAGCGAACATGGTCAAGCCATGCATACCAAAGTCAAAGAGTTTATCGAAACCCAAATCGAACCAATAGAAGCACAGTTTTGGGCGGATTGTCATGCGCAAAATCCAGACGGCGATTGGACCAAATGGCATTGGCCAGAAAAGTACGAGAGCCTACGTAAACAAGCGCGTGAAGCGGGTTTATGGAATTTATTTTTACCTGATGATAAGCTTGGCGCTGGGCTTTCGGTTACTGATTATGCACCGATTGCCGAGCTCACCGGTCGCAGTTTGCTCGCGCCTTATGTCTTTAACTGTAATGCCCCTGATAGCGGTAATATGGAGCTGTTATGGCGTTATGGTTCACAGGAGCAGCAAGACAAGTGGCTGACGCCGATATTAGAAGGTAAAACGCGTTCGGTATTTTGTATGACTGAGCCTGATGTGGCGTCAAGTGATGCAACCAATATGCAAGCGACTGCTGTCGTCGATGGCGATGAGATTGTTATCGATGGTAGCAAGTGGTGGTCATCGGGTCTTGGCGACCCTGCCGTCGATGTTTTGATTGTCATGGCTTATACTCCTGATGAGAATAAAGACCGTCACCATCAGCATTCGATGGTCTTGGTGCCAGCAAAAACCGCAGGTGTTAACATCGAGCGTATGTTAAAGGTATTTGGCGATTATGATGCGCCGCACGGCCATGGTGAAGTCAGCTTTAACAATGTACGTGTGCCATCTGATAACTTTATCGGTGGGCCTGGTATGGGCTTTGAGATTGCACAAGGTCGCTTAGGGCCAGGTCGTATTCACCATTGCATGCGCTGTATTGGTGCTGCTGAGAAGTCTCTTGAGCTCGCGGTTAAGCGCGGTATGCAGCGTACCGCGTTTGGTAAGCCATTGCTACAATTGGGCGGTAACTTTGAGCGTATCGCTGAGGCGCGTATTAAGATTGACCAAGCACGCCTGCTGACTTTATACGCGGCGCAAAAAATGGACGCGAAGGGGACCAAAGCGGCCCTAACTGAAATCTCTGCCATTAAAGTGGTTGCGCCGACTGTCTTGCAAGAAGTGGTTGATATGGCGATTCAAATTCACGGTGGCATGGGTGTTTGTCAAGATACGATGTTGCCTGCTTTCTTTGCCCAAGCTCGCGCACTACGTTTAGCCGATGGTCCTGATGAAGTGCATAAAACTATGATTGCCAAATTAGAATTAAAACGTCAAGGATTTAGCCGTTCGTCTAAACCTGCTAAATCTTAAAAAGTCGGCTACATTGTCATTTAAATTATATGACCAAAAATTCACTATCAATGATTTGATAGTGAATTTTTAACTCTTAAGCTTTTATAAACAACAAATAACTGGTAAAAAATAAACGACCACACGATAAGGAATGTCTTATGGCAACTGAACATCATGCCAACCATACTGATACTGACAATCAAACCGTTAATAAAGTCCTAGATAAAGGCGGCGAAGTGCGCGAGGGCGAAGAGCTTGACGCCAAAGCGGTCAGCGACTGGCTACGCGAGCAAGGCGTTGACGTAGAGGGCGATCCAACCGTTACCCAGTTCTCAGGTGGCGCTTCAAACTGGACTTACCGGCTGCAATATGAAGGCGAAGGTGACAGCCAAGATTTAATTTTACGTCGTCCGCCAAAAGGCACCAAGGCCAAATCGGCACATGATATGGTGCGCGAATATACCGTGCAAAAAGCTTTAAAAGACGCTTATCCGTATGTACCAAAAATGGTCGCGCTCTGTACTGACGAAGACGTTATTGGCGCAGATTTTTATGTCATGGAGCGAATGGAAGGTATCATTCCGCGGGCTAACTTGCCAAAAGGCGTCGATTTAAACGAAGCCCAAACACGAGAGTTATGTACCAATGTCATCGACGCTTTGATTGAGTTGCATGAAGTCGATTATACCAAGCACCCTGATTTGGTAAATCTTGGTCGCGGCGAAGGTTATTGTGAGCGTCAAGTGATGGGCTGGGATAAGCGTTATGTCAAAGCCAAAACGCCCAATGTGCCAAGCTTTGCTTTGGTAAGACAATGGCTTGGCAAGCACACGCCTGCCGATAGTAAAACTTGTGTTATCCATAATGATTGGCGCTTTGATAATGTGATTTTGGCGGCTGATGATCCGACCAAGGTCATCGGTGTGCTTGACTGGGAAATGGCTACCTTAGGCGACCCTTTGATGGATTTGGGTAGCGCGTTAGCGTACTGGATTGAAGAAGATGACAACATCATCATGCAGCAATCTCGCCGTCAGCCAACGCACTTAAAGGGCATGATGACCCGTGATGAAGTGGTGGCTTATTATCTTAAAAAGACGGGCCTTAAGATAGACAACTGGACGTTTTATGAAGTGTTTGGACTATTTCGCCTAGCCGGTATCGTGCAGCAGATTTATTATCGTTATTATAATAAACAAACCAGCAATCCAGCTTTTAAGAACTTTTGGATTATCGTCCATGTCTTACATGCTAAATGTCTCAAGCTGATTGCTCAGTATGAAGGCGAGGCTTTATTTATAAGCCACGTGCAACCGCATCTGCAAGATATGGGCGTCGATGCGGCGATGGTCGAGCAACTGCCAAGTCCGATTCAAACGGTTATCAAGGGCATTTTACCAAAAAGCTATTTTGGACAAAGTAATTCTAAAGCTAAAGAGTAAACGCTTTAAACGCATAGTAAATGCACAAATTTATAGCCGTTGATTCAATCTAAAAAACTTAGAAAAGTACGATTAATAAGGCAATGTTTTATGACAACCATACTTTTAGCGCGTCATGGTCAAGCGTCATTTGGGCAAGAGGATTATGACCAGCTCTCAGAGCTTGGTAGTATGCAGGCGCAAATGCTGGGTCAGCATTATGCAACGACCCAGCGCCGAATCGATGCGATTTTTAGCGGTAGTTTGGTTAGGCAGCAAGATTCTGCTCGCCATTTTTGGCAAAGTTATCAGTCATCTTTTGGCGAGAGTAACGAAAAACCAAGCGTAACTGCCATCAATTTAGATGAGCCTGATAGCTATGTACTGCCGCAATTTGATGAGTTTAATCATAAAGATGTACTGATAAAATCGAATCCTGCTTTTGCTAGCCGTGTGGGAATTGCTGCTGAGATTGCTAAAGCAGAGGTGCCGGTCACACGGCTGGCAGAGTTGTTTGACGACGCGATGCAGCGTTGGCATGCGGGCGAAAACGACAGCGATTATATCGAAAGCTGGCTACAGTTTAATGAGCGTGCCAAGCAGGCACTTGAGCAAGTACGTCAACAAGTTGCCAATTTACAGTTAGGCGTTGATAGTACGGTGTTGGTGTTTACCTCAGGTGGTATCATCGCTGCGATCACCGCGCAGTTATTACAACAAGGTAGCTCGACGGCGTATCAGATCAATAAATGTTTGGTTAACACTGGCGTGACATCGCTGACGCTTAAAAATGAACGGAGTCGCCTGTTGTCTTTGAACGAATACTGTCATTTATTTGCTGAGGGCAAACGCTTTGTGACTTGGCGCTAACAAACAAAGATCAAAGTTTTAAAGCCAGCTAATTAAGAAGCTACTTAAAAACATCATAAAGCGGTTACTGTAAATAGGTAGCCGCTTTCTTACATGAGCTTTCATCACTATCTTTAAATTAGTTTAATTCTATGCTGCTTTAGGTTGCTTGCGTGTTTGCTTTAGGCTATAACTGCTAAACTTACTCTGTAGATTTACGTTATGATAGACAGTCGACCTCATTTATATCAATACCAATAGGATGGTTTATGAAAAATAAATTAATAAACTTAGTGACCAGTAGCGCTAACCACCATAAAAATCAGTTATTTAGTGCCATTCAGCCGGCGCGTTATCTTAAAGGTTTAAATAAGCAGCAGGTTGGGCATGGCAAAACGATTTTAATCACTGGCGCAAGCTCTGGATTGGGCGAGGGTATGGCAAAGTTATTTGCAAAACTTGGTTATAATCTTGCCATTTGCGCCCGCCGTACTGATCGTTTAGAAAATTTAAAAACCGAGCTATCGGCGCAGTATCCTGATATTCGTATTGAATACCGTGTCTTGGATGTCAGTGATTACGATGCGATATTCGAGGTGTTTGATGCGTTCGCAGCGGATTTTGGTCATATCGATCGCGTGGTGGTCAATGCGGGCGTCGGTGATAGCCGCCGCATTGGCAAAGGGCGCTTTGATACCAATCGCAAAACCGTCGAGATTAACTTCATCTCAGCGCTTGCCCAATGTGAAGCGGCGATGAATATTTTCCGAGCCCAAAATAGCGGTCATCTGGTGGTGATATCTAGTATGTCAGCGATGCGCGGCTTGCCTAAACATTTAACCGCTTATGGCGCAAGTAAAGCGGGTTTAGCACATCTTGCAGAAGGTATCCGTGCCGATATGCTATTGACCAAATTGCCGATTAAGGTGTCGACTATTTATCCAGGTTATGTGCGCACCGAAATCAATGAAAATGCCAAACCTTTACCGTTTGAAGTAGATGCAGAAACAGGCACCAAAGCAATCGTCGCTGCGATTGAGGCGGAAGTAGACGAAGCTTGCGTACCAAGCCTGCCATGGTCGATTGTCGGTCAAGCGATGAAGCATTTGCCATTACAAGTGGTCAATAGAGTCAGCTGATAGCAGTTGTGTTGTTATTAATTTTAAAACTAATCAAGAAAAATTAACGCAACAAAAAGCCCGCTACATTTTATATAGCGGGCTTTTGTTTTTTAAAACTTATAAGTCTTAACTACTGAGAGTCTTAACGACTACAAGGTTTGCGGATTATCTGACATATGTTTTTCACGCAATTTTTGACGTAGTATCTTGCCGACATTACTCTTTGGTAGCTCGCTGACAAACTCGATATGACGCGGGCATTTATAACCGGTCAAGTTATCGATAGCGAACTCTTTGATATCTTCTTTAGTTACATTGTTGTCGGCAGGGACGATATAGATTTTCACCGCTTCGCCTTGGTGTTCATCAGGAACACCGATGACTGCACACTCAATAATGCCTTTACAGTCAAGCATAACCGACTCGATTTCATTTGGGAAGACGTTAAAGCCTGAGACCAAAATCATATCTTTTTTGCGATCTAATAATCTAAAGTAACCTTTTTCATCCATACTGACGATATCACCCGTACGGAAATAACCCTCTTTAGTAAAGTCGCTACTACTGTCTTTATTAAAGTAGCCCGACATGACATTTGGACCTTTGATGCACAGCTCGCCTGCCTGATTAACGCCTACTTCTTTGCCATCTTCATCGATAACAATAATATCAACGCTTGGACCAGGCGTGCCAATCGTACCATTAAATTTACGATCAATGACGATATTGTTGGTGCCGACTGCTACACATTCAGTCATACCCCAACCTTCAATCATCGGACAGCCTGTCACTTCTAACCAACGCGCCGCTGTTTGTTCGGTTGCCGCCATACCACCTGCCTGCGAGAGACGAAGTGAGCTAAAATCTAGGTCTTTAAAGTTTGGCTGATCAAGCAAGCCTTTAAACAAAGTATTAACCGCTGGGAAAATATGGAACGGCTGTTTGGATAAAGTTTTGATAAATCCAGGCATATCACGCGGATTTGGTACCAAAATAAAAGTGTAACCAGAACGCATGCCAAGTAAGCTCAGCATAAAAGCAAAAATATGATACAGCGGCAGCGCCATGACCATATTGATATACACTTCATTGATCTCAGACGTGACCGGACGAAACCATGCTTCTACCTGCATGGCAGCAGCGACGACGTTACGCTGAGTTAATACCGCGCCTTTAGATAGTCCTGTGGTACCACCGGTATATTGCAAAATCGCTTTATGTTGCAAAGCCGTTTTTGGTGCTTGGAATGGTAGGCTTTTGCCTTTTTTTAGTACATCTGGAAACTTGGTAACGTGATATTTAGGATCATTCAAGTTGTATTTAGGCACCAAGCGTTTGACCTGACGGATTACCGTATTGACTAAGATACCTTTTAATCCCATCATATCGCCCATTTTCGATAGGACAATACGTTTGATATCCGTCTCTTCGATTACCTGCTCGAGTGCTTGGGCAAAATTATCGACCACAAAGATAACTTGAGCACCAGAATCATTGAGCTGATGGCGCAGCTCACGACCCGTATAGAGCGGATTAATCGGCGTGCAAACGTAGCCTGCACGCAAAATACCAATCATCGTCGGTAGATATTGCGGCACGTTTGGCATCATCAGTGCAACCACACTACCTTTAGGAATCCCTTGCGCTTGTAACCATGCAGCCACGGCAAGAGAAGCTTTGTCCACGTCGCCATAGGTGTGAGTCACACCCATACAAATGGTCATAGGGTGCATACGAAAGCGATCAAAGCATTCTTCATAGAGGTCTATAAGGCTTTCATACTGATCGGGATTAATGGTTTTAGGTACGTTTTCTGGGTATTGAGCAAGCCAAGGCTTATCAGTGGTCATACTTAGTGTCCTTAAATTTGTGATAAGTTAAGGCTTTATAAAAAAGTAGTCACATCCCTGTCAACAAACCCATTCTTGCTCTATAGACGATACGTCCTATAGTCGGTGGCTTGTCGCGTGCTATCCCATTTATTCACATACTGCTAAAAAAATACGGTGGCCTTAATACAAATATATTTAATTACAAGATTGTTTGACTAGAAAGGTATTTAACTACGAGAAACAACTACTGAAGTAGATTAAATATCCAGTTATCGAGGATACTATCAGTACTAACTAATAATAAACAATAGCGTAACATATTTTGGCGTTACATTAACATAACTACTATTGAACCAGGTATTATAATACAGAAACTTGTGCGTATATAGTTAAATTTGATAAAAAAAGAAAACTATGTTGCAAGTAAAATCCGATAAATGGTTAAAAATACGAGATGAAAGGATTTCTAAATTAAAACGATGCATCATATAAGTAAGGCTAACTAACATGGATAACTCTACTAGAGGGTTTTTTGTATTTTTCTTAAAAAATAGTAATACTATAACAGCGTGACTATCAACGGCATAAGTATTATCCATACTAAAGTTTAAAATTTTAAAATAAAAAAGCGCTCTATCGTTTAGTTAGAGCGCTTTTTGAGCATAGATATTTGCTTTAATTATAGCTGAGGGTTATCAGCCATATGTTTTTCCCGCAGTTTTTGGCGCAGTACTTTACCAACGTTACTCTTTGGTAGCTCAGTAACAAACTCGATATAACGCGGACATTTATAGCCGGTCAAATTATCTAGAGCAAATTCTTTAATCGAGTTTTTGGTCACGTTATTGTCGGCAGGGATGACGTAAATTTTGACCGCTTCTCCTTGACGCTCATCAGGAATACCAATCACCGCGCAATCAATAATGCCTTCACAATCAAGCATCACGGATTCTACTTCATTCGGGAAAACATTAAAGCCTGAGATCAAAATCATGTCTTTTTTACGGTCTAATAATCTAAAGTAGCCTTTTTCATCCATACTGACGATATCGCCCGTGCGAAAGTAACCATCTTCAGTAAAGTCTTCGCTACTGTCTCTGTTCAGATAACCTGAGGTGACATTAGGACCTTTAACGCACAATTCGCCCGCTTCATTGGCCCCTAAGCGATTGCCTTCATCGTCAATGATAATAACATCAACGCTAGGGACAGGAACGCCAATAGTGCCGTTAAACTTACGGTCAGTAATCACGTTGGCAGTGCCGACAGCCACGCACTCAGTCATACCCCAGCCTTCGATCATGGCGCAGCCAGTGGTTTCAAGCCAGCGCGCTGCCGTCTGTTCGGTCGCTGCCATACCGCCTGCTTGCGAGATACGTAGCGAGCTAAAATCAAGGTCTTTAAAGTTTGGATTATCAAGCAAGCCTTTAAACAAAGTATTCACTGCTGGGAAAATATGGAACGGTTGTTTAGATAAGGTTTTGATAAATCCAGGGATGTCGCGTGGATTGGGTATGAGGATAAAGGTATAGCCTGAACGCATACCAAGTGAGCTTAGCATAAAGGCAAAAATATGATACAGCGGGAGCGCCATGACCATATTGATATAAACTTCGTTAATCTCTGACGTGATAGGGCGCGTCCATGCTTCTGATTGCATGGCTCCTGCGACGATATTACGCTGAGATAAAATCGCACCTTTAGAAAGTCCAGTTGTACCACCGGTATATTGCAAAAATGCTTTTTGGTCCAAAGTCATTTTTGGCTTTTGGAAGGGCAGGTTTTTACCTTTTTTGAGCACATCGGGAAACTTCGTGACTTCATGCTTAGGGTCGTTCAGCTTGTATTTAGGCACCAAGCGTTTGACTTGACGGATAATGGTATTTACTAGAATACCTTTGAGACCCATCATATCGCCCATTTTTGATAAGACGATACGCTTAATTTGTGTCTCATCAATCACTTGCTCGAGCGCTTGAGCGAAATTATCCACCACAAAGATAACTTTCGCACCTGAGTCATTTAACTGATGGCGCAGTTCACGGCCAGTGTAAAGAGGGTTGACGGGCGTACAGACGTAACCTGCGCGCAAAATACCAATCATGGTTGGCAAGTATTGCGGCACGTTTGGCATCATCAGCGCGACCACACTGCCTTGAGGCAGTCCTTGTGCTTGTAGCCAAGCGGCGACGGCAAGAGATGCTTTATCAATGTCATCATAGGTATGAGTCACGCCCATACAGATACTCATAGGATGCAGACGAAAGCGATCAAAACACTCTTCATACAGCTCCACGATGCTGCCATATCTATCTGGATCGATCGTTTTCGGCACACTCTTAGGATATTGGGCAAGCCAAGGTTTATTCAACGTCATAGTCAGCGTCCTGGAATTTCAATTAAGTTTCTATCGTTAAGCAGTCGTATCCGTGTCAATAAAAAATCAGCGCTGACGTAAAGCAATGGCCGCTGAGTTTGATAACATCCTTATCTATTGACGGACTACTAAGTTTCTTTGCAACTAAAATATAATGTATCGACGATATAATGATACATTTAAGCAACACATTAGCATGAATCTAAGTAAATGCAATATTAGCATGCGAGTACTGCCCAGTACATATAAAATGTTTATAAATAAATGCTTCTATAGGAAAAGACCATCAATGAGATGGTAGTGAAACGAGCTGATATTTTAATAGAAATTTAAGATGGTCTTTGGATAAATACGATAGATAACTTAAAAAACCGTTTAAGTCGTGCCTAAAAATACCACTGCAAAGGAATGGCGATATGTGAAAGAGTAGTGTGTTATGACTTAAGCTTTAAACGAGAATGAATCAGCACTATGTACGGGTTACTGTTCAATACTATGTGAGGTTATTGCCTGATTAATGGTTTCGCTTAATTTTTGCGGTACACGAATAGGGCGCATGGGTGCGCCATGATTGCTTGCAGAGTCAGGCGTGATTTGGTTTTGCACGCAAGCGATGACGATTTTAGCGCGACTTAATAAAGTAGTGTTTGAAAAGGCATTTCTTTTCTGAGGGCTATCATTGTCATTCGGCGCTAAGCGATGGATACTTTGATAAAATATAATGCTGGCAGGTTTTAGCTCAACCTTATCAATGCGGACATTGATGACCTCATCTAATAAAATGGCTTTTTTATATTGCAAATCTGCTTGGCTGACGACAAAATGCTGAATTTCACCATCATCGGTCTGTAAAAAATAGCCATTTAAACCAAGCTTGGTGAACCAGTCGCGGCGGCAGTTTTCAAAAAACACTAAGTGATTGGCATGGTAGACAATCCCGCCTGCATCAGTATGGTTAATATAGACATTATAATCAGTAGCAAATAGCGGGGTGCTTGCGTGCATCGATTGTGCAGCGGTATTTTTATTCATGGTTGTCATTATCGTGTTGCTCAGTAAGTTTGCGCCATTAATAGCGTGTAGAGTTTGAGAGGTTGATATATAAGGTTATAAAAATAAGAAGTAATAATGCCTAGATTATTACTCATGACAGCTACTCTATCGTAAGAGATAAAGGCGCGCAACAGCTAGCTGTGGCGATGTCTGTTATGATAAGCCTTTATTTATAATGTCTCGCTGCTTGCCTTATTTTATAAAAATACTTGTTATAGAAAGATTTTATTTCAATTCATAATGATAGGATAGTTTATGACCCGTTTTGTTTGTTTTAACATCAATGGTATTCGCGCTCGTCAACATCAGTTAGAAGCGATAAAAGAGATTATCGACCCTGATGTGATCGGTCTGCAAGAAACCAAAGTACACGACGAGCAGTTCCCGCTCGCAGATGTGGAAGGTTTGGGCTATCACGTCGAGTATTTTGGTCAAAAAGCGCATTACGGCGTCGCATTGTTATCTAAAATTGCCCCTATTTTTGTGCAAAAAGGTTTTCCGGGAGAAGATGAAGAAGCACAGAAGCGCTTTATCCATGCGCGTTACGTATTTGACGGTCGCGAAGTGGATGTGCTTAACGGTTATTTTCCGCAAGGCGAGAGCCAAGACCATCCGACCAAATTTCCTATGAAGCGTGCCTATTATGCGGATTTGATAACCTATATTGATACGCTAAAAGCTGAAGGGCGCTCGCTGGTTATCATGGGTGATATGAATATTGCCCCAGAAGATATCGATGTTGGTATCGGCGAGGCCAATGCCAAGCGCTGGCTTAAAAATAGAAAAACCTCGTTTTTGCCTGAAGAGCGCGAATGGTATGGTAACTTGATGGCGCGAGAGCTGACCGATACTTATCGTCTGCATTATCCAGACAGCACCGAATTATATAGCTGGTTTGATTATCGCAGTCGCGGTTTCAATGATGATCCTAAGCGCGGGCTGCGTATCGATCATATTTTATGTACGGCAGATTTGATCGACCATTGTGTCGATGCTGGTATCAGCTATGAGCTACGCGGCATGGAAAAACCGTCTGACCACGCGCCAATTTGGGCAGCGTTTGATTTAAATAAAGTATAATAACTGGCTTTGAACCATAGACTTTTAACATCAGGTTTTTAGTACCAGTTTTGCACAACTAAAAATGAATAACCAATAAATAATACATCAGCATTGATGAATAAGGATTGAATGATGGCTGTCGGCAACGTTGCAGTACCTAATACGATTTATCCTATTGATGGGATTAAACTAAGCGCTACCGCGGCAGGCGTACGCTACAAAGACCGCGATGATTTGGTGGTGATAGAGATTGCTGATAGTGCCAACACTGCCGTTGTCACTACCAAAAATACCTTTTGTGCAGCACCAGTACGCGTGTTACGAGAGCATTTTGCCAAAGCCAGTCCGCGCTATTTAATCACCAATACTGGCAACGCCAATGCTGGGACTGGCGCTGACGGTAAACGCCGCGCGCTTGATATCTGTGCCGCCTTAGCTGCCAAAGCTGGTGTGGACGTCAGCTCTGTGTTGCCATTTTCGACAGGCGTGATAGGTGAGCCACTCAATAGCGATGCCATCATCGCAGGTTTAGACAATGCGTTAGCCAGTTTGGGCGCTGATAATTGGTTAGTAGCAGCAAATGGTATTCGTACCACTGATACAATTCCAAAACTTGCCAGTGAAAAGGTCGATGTTGACGCTAGCAGCTATCATGTTACTGGGATGTCAAAAGGCTCAGGTATGATACGTCCCAATATGGCGACCATGCTCGGCTATGTAGCGACCGATGCCAATATCGCTGCTGATTTATTGCAAGAAATGCTGAGCAAAATTAACGAGCAATCTTTTAATCGCATTACTGTCGATGGCGATACCTCAACCAACGATTGCTGCGTCTTAATTGCAACCGGAACGGCGAGCTCGGAGGTTATTGATAGCCCAGAACATCCACATTATCAGCCGATATTTGAGGCCTTGACATCAGTTTTTGTACGTTTGGCACAATTGATTGTACGAGATGGAGAAGGCGCAACCAAGTTTATGACGGTCAAAGTCACGGGCGGCAAAACCACGCAAGAATGCTGCGATGTGGCGTATGCGGTCGCGCATTCACCACTGGTCAAGACCGCGTTTTTTGCCAGTGATGCCAACTGGGGACGTATCTTGGCAGCGGTTGGCTATGCAGGTATCGACGACCTTGATACCGAGCAAGTTGATGTCTACTTAGATGAAGTGATGATTTGTCAAAATGGCGGTGTGGCGCCAAGTTATACGGAAGCGGCGGGCAAAGAAGTCATGAGCCGGCCTGAGATTACCATTAATATTGATTTGGCCCGTGGTGACGCTGAGGATACGGTTTATACCTGCGATTTGTCTTATGATTACGTTAAGATAAATGCAGAATATCGCAGTTAAAAGTTCTTTATTATTTTATAAAACGCTCGAAGCTAGTATTGTCATGCATAGTTTGAGCGTTTTTTTTGCTCAATATTTTTGTATTAAATAGGGCTTAATTTAAACCGTTTATTAACAGCAGTTGCAAAAGCTGACGTTACTTTACAAAGCAGTTATAGAGGCTGGGCATCTGCGCGACCTATACTGGTTGCAGTAAACAATAGACGGTACTATTAACAGTTGAGGAAGTTTATATCAATAATGCTCGTTTTTATTTTATATGAGCTTAGATTGATTTTCTGATTAACAGTATCTTTATGACTGCTTGCTACCTTTTGGATAGTGATAATTGATTAAAATGAGTTTGAAAGGTAATGATTAATACTAATAAATAAACTGAGGATTTAATAATGAAAAAATTAGCGATTGCGGCATTGATGACAACTTTTGTTTTGTCAGGTTGTTCTACCATGGGTATGAATGATGAGCGTACTATGGTGGTTGAAGGCGAGCCTGTGAATGTGAAAGTGGTAAATATTCCAAGTTTCAAAATTGAAATAGCGCCACTTAAAGCGGTGTGTGAGCTGCCAACCGCCAGTGGTACTATGGTTGAGTCAGAATGCCTACAATATCGTCAGACTTATCAGAAAAACTATACGCCTCTAAATGGTGATATTCAAGGCTTTACTTATGAGCCAAACTATCGTTATATCTTGGATGTGCGTCAAGAAGCGGTTATGAATGAAGCGACGAAAGTGGTTAAACCAGTTTGGATCCTAAACGAAGTGATTTCAAAAACTGCTGAATAATTTTAGTTGTAGCTTATTATAGAAAAGCCTCTAATCATTAGAGGCTTTTTTTTGGTGACATAAAAAGGAAAACATATTTTATATCAACATTGACTGTAATTGACACTGACACCGCGGGTAGCAGTGGGAATGCGGTTATCAGCATAAATAGCCAGACCGCCGCGTGCGGTTTCTTTGTATTTATCAGACATATCAGCGCCTGTTTGCTTCATGGTTTCAATCGCTTTGTCTAGTGAAACAAAATGCTGCCCATTGCCGCGGCAGGCAAGACGCGCGGCGTTGATGGCTTTGACAGCGCCCATCGCATTACGCTCGATACAAGGGACTTGTACCAAACCGCCAATCGGGTCGCAAGTCAGACCTAAATTGTGCTCGATACCAATCTCGGCGGCATTCAAACACTGTGCTGGCGAGCCACCCATTATCTCGGCCAATGCCGAACCTGCCATCGCACAGGCTGAACCAACTTCCCCTTGGCAGCCAACTTCAGCACCCGAAATAGAAGCGTTTTGTTTAATTAAGCTGCCGATAGCGGTGGCATTTAATAAGAATTTACGCACGCTAGCTTGGTTATAATTAGGCAGAAAATCACGATAATAGTGCAAGACCGCCGGAATGATGCCCGCCGCACCATTAGTTGGGGCGGTGACGACTTTACCTCCATTGGCATTTTCTTCGTTGACGGCAAGCGCATACAAATCGACCCAATCCATTGCGGCCAGCTTGTCAGTCTTGGCGGTAGGTAGGCCTTTCTCAGCGCATAATTGATTGTGTAAATCGTGGGCACGGCGTTTAACATCAAGGCCGCCGGGTAAAATGCCGCTATTTTTACAGCCTTGGGTTACGCAGTCTTGCATCACTTGCCAAATAGCATCTAAATAACTAAAGATATCGGCTTGATCGCGGTAATGGCACTCGTTAGCAAGTACCAACTCGCTGATACTTAATCCATGTTCATGGCACTGCTCAAGTAACTCTGCGGCAGTATTAAAAGGGTAGGGAACGATATCAATCGTTGGGCTGGCATGGTCCTCATCGGGATTATTGGCGTCATCTTCGTTAATAACAAAGCCTCCGCCAACTGAATAGTAAGTTTGCTGATATTTGCTACCATCGGTCAATACCGCGCGGATAGTCAAAGCATTCGGATGATAAGGCAATACCGTATCATCATACCAATACACATTACGCTCGGTGTCAAACTCGATAACATGTTTGCCAGACAAATTAAGCTGCTTGTCCGCGAAAATAGGCGCCAAGTATTGATCCGTTAAGCGCGTATCAATGGTGCTTGGCGTATGCCCAAGTAAGCCTAAATATATCGCCGTATCAGTTGCGTGCCCTTTACCAGTAGCAGCTAAAGAACCATAAAGCTCGATTTCAATATTCTTAATCGTTGTCAATGCGCTTTGTTTAAGCAATGACGTCAAAAATAAGTTGGCTGCCACCATAGGCCCAACGGTATGAGAGCTTGATGGCCCAATACCAATTTTAAATAAGTCGAAAACACTAATCATAAAAATACCAAGAAATTGTCAGTGCATCAGCGTCTGTTGTAGAAGGGGCTTAGTACTGGGGTGAAAAAATAATAGATAGCCGTCCAAAAACTCTCTGATAAATACCGTACTATGACGATACAGAGTGTTTTTTTAGATGTTTACTTAAATAAAAAAGCTAAGCATTTAAAAATTTGCGACGTTATCTATGAATACCTATCAGTATAGGCGGACACGAGGCGAGTGAATAATAACTTTTATTTATCAGAGAACTCCGTTATCATGCTCGCAACCAATATCCATGTAACATCCTGTAATTCAGCCATCACGATAGTGTAGAGAATGGCGCAAACAGTCGAGCATGTTTTTTAACGCCATTTATGTAGCGATTTATATTTACTGTAAGAAAATGAATTTTCGCTATTATCGTTTTGACTCAATTCACAGTTGTATTTTCATAGCCGTATTTTCACAGTTTTTAGCTGATTGTTATTCTCTTAGCTCAAATAGGACAGCGCATGACCACACCTGAACCTCACTCTCCAGCACCAGAGAGCAATCATCCAGAGCCTCATAATGCATTAGCAGCAGCTGGCATCGATACAGCTGCGGTGAGTTACTCGCACAATCCAGACTTTGATAATGGTCGTTGGTTTCCAACGTGGCGTCCTTATAAGGGCAACTTGGATCGCGATCCGGTCGGCATTAATGAATACGTACCGCCTGGCAAGAGTGTGTTATTAGGGGTGCAGCATACGTTTGCCATGTTTGGCTCGACCGTACTTGCGCCATTACTAATGGGGTTTGACCCCAATTTGGCCATTTTGATGTCCGGTATTTGTACGGTGATGTTTTTTATTATTACTGGCGGGCGCATGCCCAGTTATTTGGGCTCAAGTTTTGCTTTTATCGGTCCTGTGATTGCGATTACTGCTTATGCGGGTGTGGGATTCAATGACAATCTGAATGTCGCCTTGGGCGGTATCATGGCTTGCGGCATCATTTATGCCTTGATAGGTTTGTTGGTAATGAAGACGGGTACAGGCTGGATTGAGCGTTTGATGCCGCCTATTGTCACCGGTGCCATTGTGATGATTATTGGTCTAAATTTAGCGCCTGTGACCATTCAAGGGGTGTCTGCCAACCAGTTTGATGCATGGATGGCGACGCTGACGGTATTGCTTATCAGTGGGGTTGCAGTATTTACCCGCGGTATGCTGCGCCGTCTGTTGTTGCTGGTTGGGTTAATTTTGTCTTATATTGCTTATTTTGTCATGACCAATATACTCGGTTATGGCGTACCGATTGATTTTAGCAATGTATCGGCGGCTTCATGGTTTGGTCTGCCAAGTATTCATACGCCGCATTTTGAGATGAGTGCGATTATTTTGATTGCACCTGTTGCCTTTATCTTAATTGCCGAAAACTTAGGGCATTTTAAAGCGGTCGAAGGTATGACCAAAGCGCGCGTGACACCTTATATGGGTCGAGCATTTTTTGCTGATGGCTTGGCGACGACGTTTTCGGCAGGCTTTGGTGGCACAGGCGTGACCACTTATGCAGAAAATATCGGTGTCATGGCCGTAACCAAAGTCTATAGCACGACGATTTTTGTGATAGCAGGTTTGGTTGCTATTTTACTCGGTTTGTCACCAAAGTTTGGTGCCATTATTCAGACCATACCGGCGGCTTTATTGGGCGGCGCCTCTATCGTAGTCTTTGGTTTGATTGCGATTGCTGGGGCAAAAATTTGGATAGACAGTCATATCGACTTTAGCAAAAACAGCAATTTAATCATTGCCGCGGTTACCGTTATTATGGGTACGGGTAATTTTAGTCTGCATCTAGGCGGCTTTGATTTGGGTGGTATCGGCACGGCTACCTTAGCGGCGATTGTGCTGAATGCTTTATTTAATAGACAAAAAGATTAACCGTCAAAAAGCTTGATTTGTTCATCGTAAAAAAAGCCACAATGATTATTGTGGCTTTTACTTATTACGGCTCTTACTTATTATAACTTTTACTCATTACCGATTTATTTATAATTTCGTTTATAAAATCTGGCAAAAAAACGATAACGGCGTAGTGCGCGTGGCTTAGGTTTTAACGACCCTAAATAAATGGCAAACATAGTCAATAGCGCGCCGCTCCATTGCATCGTATTAATCGGTTTATCAAGCCAGCTATAATCAATCACCAAGGCTGCGATGGGCTCGGTTAATAAAAGTAGCCCTGTCAATGCTAAAGACAGCTTAGGAATTGAGTAGGCGATAAGTCCCCACGCCAAGCATTGCATCACCGTGCCATAAATCAATATCCAACCAATCTCAGACCAAGTATTGGGCAAAATATTACCCATATCAAAGATAAACATCGGCAGAATCATTGCTATGACGCCGCCGATACTCACCAACTGCATCAGCATAAATATCGGCGTTGGCTCAGTATCATGGGTTTTACGGATAAAGGTCATCGACGCGGCAAGCATAGCGCCTGAAACGATACCCGTGACAAACCCCCAAGTCGCCGCGGTATTTTGTGCAAATTCAGGGCTACCTATCATTGCCACGCCTAGCATGGCTAAAAATAAACTGACAAGCTGCACGATAGATTGGCGCTCATTAAAATATAAAAAACCAATGGCCGCTAAAAAGAAAATCTGCAAGCTATTAAGTAAGGTTGAGATACCGGGACCGACCGCATAAATACTCTCGTGCCATAGCGCTAAATCGAGTCCTAAAAACGCGCCTGATAATAGACCGTAAAAAACAGCCCGCTTTGAGCGTGGAAGTCGTTGTCCTGTCATTTTAGCCAATAGAGCAAAGACCACGCCTGAAATAGCCAGTCGCCAAAATGACATTGCCCAGCCGCCGATATCGACATGAGCGACAATTAAGCTGCCCAAACCAAAAATGACGCAACCAATGACCAAGCCAGTAGCGGCAGAGCGTGAAGAGGCGATAGCCATGCAATATCCTTATCTCATTACTATGATGCTTTTTTAAGACATTTTTTTAATGTTGTTCGCTCAAGAGCTGGTTTATATAGACAGGCCATATTGTCAGTGTTTTGCTCTTAAATTGGAATGCTTTGGCGCGATTTATTTTATAATGACGTATCACCCACCTTAGATAAATAAAGCGGTCACCTTCTTACAGCAATAGCATTGGCACACGTGCTGCCATTTGTTACTCTAACACTCATTTGTAGTTTGAAGTGCGTCATGTTTAAAATAGCGATACTCTTCAAATACTTAACTTAATATAGTGAATTCTATATAAAATAGAGACATGATATTTTTACGCGAAACTGTCGTAAGTTTTCCTCGCTTGCTGTGCGCTTTGCACTCCAGAGGCTTCAAAAAATCTATGACAGTTCCGCTATATGGTTTTTATAATGAACTCACTCTATATTTACAGAGCTTCTATTATTTTTAGTCTAGGTTTGCTTATGCTGCAACGTTCTATATCGAAACGAAAAATAGATTTCTTATTGACACTGCCGCGACAACTATCGCGTGCAATCTTTGTCGGGCGCCTGTCTGTCATAAGCATCATAGCTGCTACGTTTTTTTTGACGTTAAATGCACAGGCCGCCAGCTGCAAAATACCCAAAAGCTATTATAAAAATGTCTCTTGTACCTCTAGTCGCGGCTATTTTTTAGCCATAAAAGATTTCGGTGCACCAGTTGCCTTGATTGATAAGCAAGGCAAAAGCGTGCTTGATTTAACCCGCTATCAAAGAGTAGATGCTGACAAAATATCGGGCGGCTTGCTACCAGTGCTGCGTAATGGTCGGGTGGGCTACGTCAATATGCAAGGTCGCGAGGTTATTCCTGCGATGTACGATATGCTCAAAGAAGGACAAAGTTGGGCGCGTCCCGTCTCTGAAGGTCGGATTGTGGTCAAGCAAAACGGTCACTATGGGGTTGTAGATACTGCCAACAAGACAGTCATACCATTTTCCGCTGCAATTAGTGATATTGACGATTATCGTAGCGGCATGACGCGCGTACGTAAAAATCAAGCTATCAGCTGGTTGGATAAAAACGGCAAACCTACCTCTGACCCAAATAGCAAGGCTGCTAGTCAAAATTCGAAAAGTACACTTGTTAGCAGCAATGAAGCTGCGCAAAAGTTGCCACCGTCCCGTAGTTTTACCACCTTGCAGCCACGGCAACAAGACGGCAAATGGGGTTTTGTTGATGATAATAATGTGTCTATGATTACCTATTCTTTCGATGACGTGCGACCATTTTCTGAAGGTTTGGCGGGCGTGCGTATCGATAATGAATGGGGCTTTGTCAATTTAGGCGGTGAATTAGTGATTCCTTTTCGCTTTGACAATAGCGTTGTGAATGCGAGCGATCATTATAAAGACCAACCTGCATTTGTATTTACGAATGGCAAAGCTTGGATTGGCAATTTAGAAAATGGCAATAAAATGTGTATTGATAAAGAGGGTGATAGTATTGGATGTGATTGATACTTAAGACTTATCATTTAATATCACGCTTAAATTTGCCGGCGAAAAAAGAGTGTCAGAGCGATAGATCATTCATCTTTCTGACACTCTTTTTTTATACTTAATGATCATTAATTTTAAGCTTGAAGTACTACTTGTCTAATAGATGCTTGCTAATTAAATCGACCATATAGGGCTGATAGTATTCGGGAATATCGTGTGCCATACCTTCGATTAAATGAAAGCTTGCATTAGGAATGGTCTTTGCAACCACTCGACCTTGTGAGGCGGGTAACAGACCATCAGCGCTACCATGCAGCACAATCGTCGGTGCTTTAACTTGTTTGCTATATTTGCTAATCGAGCCAGAGGCTAAAATAGCATTGAGCTGTTGTACCGTACCAAGCGGATGAAAATTACGCTGATAACGTATCTTGGCGATGTCACGTACCATGCGCACATTGACGTGCCCTGGTGTGCCAACGGTTTTCATAAACCAGACGCTATGCCGCACGATATCGCGCTCAGAGTGGCTCTCAGGGCGGTTGATCAGAGTGTATAACTGCTTGGGTTTGGGCGGCTTTAAAAAAGCACGATTGGTGGTGGTAAACATCAAGGCCATGCGCTGTACCAAACTTGGATAACGCGCGGCAACGATTTGCGCAATCATCCCGCCCATAGAAGCGCCAAGCAGATGCGTTTTACCAAGCTTTAAGGCTTTGATTAAACGCGCCGTATCTTCTGCCATGTCGGTTAAATTATAAGCAACCGGCGCGCCTTTATTCGACAGTCCCGTTTGCAGACGCATCATCATTTTTAATTGGCTGATACGCGGCAAACCATCAATCTGTACTTTGGACGACAAGCCGATATCACGATTGTCAAAACGAATTACAAAAAAACCGGCATCGATAAAGCGCTTGATGAAAATATTAGGCCAAAACACCATTTGTGAGCCAAGCCCCATAATCATAAGTAACGGCGGATTCTTGGGATCACCACCTGCCTCAACACACAGCTCAATGCCATCGCCGATATCGATCATCGATTGATAAAGATGCTCGCTCAAATCAGACGGATACCAAGCATGATCGCCAAACTTTTGCCATTCAGGCGTCGGGTAATCGATTGTTGGAGAGTCGATTGTCGCAGCGCTAAGTGCTGAAGAATTAGATGGTGAAGAGCTGAGCACTGTATCATTCGTCATTTTGTCATTAAGCACTAAAGCATTGTCGGTTTCTTCTGAATTTACAGACGCGTTTGTGTGATTGGTGGGGTTTGATTCTGTCATGAAGTATCCTATTTAGATGGTCGTTGGCTTAAAATTCGAGCATCTCAAAATCAAGCTTGCCAACGCCGCATTCTGGGCACGTCCAGTCGTCTGGAATGTCTTCCCATTTGGTGCCAGGTGCGATGCCTTCTTCTGGGCAGCCAAGCTCTTCGTCGTATATCCAGCCGCAGACAATACATTCATAACGTTTCATAAATAGTCCTATCGATTATTTCCAGTATTACGATTACCAATATTTCTTTTACCAGCATTTTTGCTATCACCAGTGGCGTTAACTAGATTAATTGGCATTTTTAAAGCAACTATTAAGTATTCTAGCCGACATTTAGCGTGTAAAAACGCACGTAGTTTAGCATATAGCAGTCATTTTCATAGTTAAGTTTACACTTGTATATTGAGATTCACCAGCTTTTATCAAGTGCTTACGCGTCATTTTCAAGGTTTTAGCCGGGCTGTCATTGCCAATTCCGCCGCCACGATAAAGCCGATTATGCTATAATTATCGCCGCTATTTTTAGCGATTGTCATCTCATTTATCACCTACCTCATTTACCACCGTCATATCATTATTTAAGTTTTATAAGTTAAGGGTTACTATGAGCGCGAATGCCGCCGTTACATCAGCTGAAGTTAAGACCACAACCGATTCATCTAATATGCTCAATACTGACCATCCATTTTGGCAAATCATTCGCACAGTACCAGACTTCCCAAAAGTTGGTATCGATTTCTATGATATTACACCGTTACTACGCAGTCATATCAATGCGGTGATTGATGAGATGTTGGCGGTTTTGCCTAAAGGTTTGCTTGATGAAGTGGATTGCTTAGGCGCCGTAGAAGCGCGTGGGTTTGTATTTGCCAGTTTGCTGGCGGGACGTTTGGGTAAAGGCATGATTTTGCTGCGTAAACCCGGTAAATTACCGCCGCCGGTTGCTAATAAAGCTTATGCATTAGAATACGGCAAAGACACGCTTGAGATGCAAAATAATTTGCCGCCTGAGCGGGTATTATTGGTCGACGATATCTTGGCGACAGGCGGCACGCTGATGACCGCTTATGAGCTTTGTAAATCTGCACAGCATACGGTGGTTGGTGCCTTGGTATTGTTAGATTTGGTTGCTTTACATGGCGAGTTTCCTGTACCTATTTATACCGTTTTAAAAGCTTAGAGAAATGGTTTTAGCATAATAAAAAGCGCGCTGGATAATTATAGTTCAGCGCGCTTTTTTTAATGCTATTTGTTTGTCTTAATTCGTTTTACTTTACGCTATTTAGCTTGCTGATAACTTTTACACGCCTGTTCGACGAGCAAGCGACTGATCGTTTTTGGTTTGGTCAGCTTAAAGTCTTTGGTCGTTAATATCGGCTTATCAGATTGCCAAGATTTTAATACTTTATCGTCAGCTGCATAATTGACGTAAGCACGCTGATAGTAGCTTGCGTCCTTACATGAGATAAGCCATTGCTGGTCGCTATGATGAATGCTGGTTTCTTTCACTGTTTTATTAGCGCCTTTGTCTTTACTCTCTTTTGCTTTCGCCTCATTTTCTTTAGCGTCTTTTGCGCTATCCTTTGGCGCAGGATAGGCTCTACGAATTGAGACAGTAATGTTTTCGACTTCTTTTTCATCAATAATATGAATGTCTGAGCGTTCGATAGAATCCACATCTAAGCTAAAAACAGAGCCAGTTTGGCTTTTTGAGACCTCTAACCAGTTTGCCGCATAGCCACTCATTGCAAGCGTACTACCTGCTAATATCACTGCTAGCCGTTTCATAATCGAGCCTTGCTTGTTGTTATATAAAGTCGCTTATCATAGCCAACTTGATAGAAGCAGGCAAATTACTTTTATGACAAGGGGTTCATACTGAGACAATCTCAGCACTCGTGATTAGCAGGCAAACGCATAAAATATATAAATATCGCAGTTAATCTCGCATCGCCGCGAGCATTTGCGCAAGCTCATCACGCGCACCGATAAAGCCATCGATACCCTTGGGTAATAAGTCTTGGGTGACGATATCTTGCTGATAAGCGGCACTGAACTCGTCATGGGTTAAGCTGACCTTCGCCATGTCGGGCAAATCCATTGACATACTTGGTGACAGTTGGCGTGTCACTTCGACATCCATGGCTGCCAGCTCATCAATCAGATTGGGCGCGATGGTCAATAGATCACAGCCTGCTAGTGCCAATATTTGCTCGGTCGAGCGGAAACTTGCGCCCATCACTTGGGTCTTATAGCCATGTTGTTTGTAGTATTGGTAAATGAGCTTGACCGATTGCACACCCATATCATCTGAAGCAGGGACATTTTGGCGGTTTTGCTGACGTTTTTGCCAGTCTAAAATACGCCCAACAAAAGGTGAGATTAAGGTCACGCCCGCATCGGCACAAGCAATCGCTTGATGCTGACCGAATAATAACGTCAAGTTGCAGTGAATCCCCTGAGTTTCAAGGTAACGTGCCGCTTCAATCCCTTGCCAGGTTGCGGCCATCTTAATCAATACGCGCTCTGAATCAATACCTGCTTTTTGGTAGGCTTCCATAAAGCTGAGCGCTTTATCAATGGTGGCTTGAGTGTCATAAGATAAGCGTGCATCGACTTCGGTTGAAACGCGGCCTTCAATCAATGCCAAAATATTACAACCAATTTGAACAGTTAATTCATCAATCACAGCATCGACATCACCGCGATGGCGACTCATGGTTTCTGACATCAGCGCTTCATTGTCCGGATGAATCAGCGCTTTGGTAATAAGGCTTGGATTGGTCGTGGCATCGATGGGTTTTAGACGCGCAATGGCGGCAAGGTCGCCCGTATCAGCGACAATAGTGGTCATGGTGCGAAGCTGTTGTAATGCGCTCATCAGATATCCTTGATATGGTCAATTAACGTTTTGATGTTCTTATTTGAGTCGGTTTTCCATGATAATGTTTATTTATAAAGCAATTTATCATGGCGGTATGGTGAATTTAACGGCTATCTTTAAACTGTATCATATATTTGGACGGTTGTAGCCTGATAGTTTCATAGGGTATAGCGTTTATCGTGTATAACTGTGCTAAGATTTATGGCAAATTGCTTATTTGCGCGTATTTACGAATGGGCACTGTCGATAGTTTTTGCTATAGTAGAGCCGATCCACTGTTTGGCTCGCGAAACATGAAAACTAAGCCAGCATTTACTATTAAAACAAGCAGGTTGCCTCGCTAATAGACAACAGTCATAAACTTTAGCAATAATTTTAGAAAAAGGATGGGCGGTAATGAGTGAGCAGTCACCAGAGAAAAATGTAGACAATCTAAACCAAACCCCTGCAAGTGTTGATGGGGCTGCAACTGATAAAGCGTTTTTAAACACATTGCGCCAAAGTATTGATGCAGTTGACTGCGAAATTCAAACGCTAATTAATAATCGTGCCAAATTGGCGCAGCAAGTAGCGACGGTAAAAAAAGACCACGTTGCCAATAGTCCTGATGCCGACAATACCAATCCTATTTTTTATCGTCCTGAACGTGAAGCGCAAGTGTTAAAGGCGGTGATGGAACGTAATACCGGACCCATTGCCGATGAGAAAATGGCGCGTTTGTTCCGCGAAATCATGTCAGTCTGCCTTGACTTGGAAGCACCGCAGCGTATTGCATTTTTGGGCCCTGTCGGCACCTTTACCCATGCGGCAGCGCTCAAGCACTTTGGTAAAGCCGCTGATACCGTGCCGCTAAATACTATTACTGATGTCTTCCGAGAAGTTGAAGCAGGCACAGCAATGTATGGCGTGGTACCAGTTGAAAACTCGTCAGAGGGCGTGGTTAACCATACCTTAGATGGCTTTTTATCTTCTACGCTAAAAATAATCGGTGAAGTTGAGTTGCCTATTCACCAAAATTTCTTGGTCGCTGAACATACCAAACTTGATGGTTTAAGCCGTATCTATTCGCATCAGCAATCATTGGCGCAGTGCCGTCATTGGCTTGATGTCAATTATCCTAATGTCGAGCGTGTGGCGGTATCGAGCAATGGTGAGGCTGCCCGCCGTCTCAAAAACGAATGGCATTCAGCGGCAATCGCCGGTGATGTGGCAGCGGCAGAGTACGATTTACATAAGCTGTATTCAAACATCGAAGACAATCCTAGTAATACCACGCGTTTCCTAATTATCGGTCACGAGGCGATTGCGCCATCGGGTCAAGATAAAACTTCAATTATGGTTTCGGCGCATGATAAAGCAGGCGCATTAATCGAAATCTTAAAGCCCTTGTCTTATCATGGCGTGTCGATGACCAGTATCGAGACGCGTCCTGAACGTCCAAATAAATGGGCTTACGTGTTCTTTATCGATATGGATGGCCACATCGAAGACGCAAATGTGAGTGCAGCAATTGCTGATATCCGCCCATTGGTCAAAGATTTGCGTATCCTCGGTTCTTATCCAAAAGCCGTGCTATAAAGCTGGCTTAATAGAATGGTTTTAACAGTAGGGATTCATCAACAGTAAATGCCATATCACATCCAAGGATAAATCATGCAGTCATCTCAGTCGACAGAGTCAAATTTATCACCGCTAGTGCCGGCCTATGACAGTATTTTAGAGCTAATGCCTTATCAGACGGGCAAGCCGGTTGAAGAGTTGACACGCGAGTACGGTGTCTCAGATGTGGTCAAGCTTGCTAGTAATGAAAATCCACTGGGCTGCTCACCGCATGTCACGCTTGCGATTACCGAGCAACTGGGTCAGCTGGCACGTTATCCTGATGGCAATGGTTATTATCTCAAACAAGCACTTGCTGACTTTAACGATGTTGGTGTCGACCAGATTACTTTAGGTAATGGCTCTGATGATTTGCTTGATATCTTAGCGCGTAGTTTTGCTGGCGTCGATGATGCGATTATTTATAGTCAGTATGCTTTTATCGTTTATCCGATGCTGGCCAAAATGCAAGGCGCAAAAGGCGTGGAAGTGCCAGCCAATCGTTTTGGTCATGATTTAAAGGCGATGAGTCAGGCGGTAGCGGACAATCCTAATAGCAAAATGGTCTTTATCGCCAATCCTAATAACCCAACGGGCACGCAGCTTACGCAGCAAGAGTTACGTGCGTTTGTCGCTAGTGTGCCAAGCTCAGTGTTGGTGGTATTAGATGAAGCCTATAACGAATATAGTCCTGAGAGTAATAATAGAGCGCTGCTCGATGAATTTGAGAATGTGGTTATTGTACGTACTTTTTCAAAAGCCTATGGGCTAGCAGGTTTGCGTGTTGGTTATGCGCTAAGCTCAGTCGCTGTCGCCGATTTACTCAATCGCATTCGTCAGCCCTTTAACGTTAGTAGAGTCGCTTTAGCTGCTGCCAATGCTGCGCTTGCAGACCAAGACTTTATTGAAAAAACAAGACTTAATAACCAAGAGCAAATGCGCTGGTTAGAAAAGCAGTTTGATGCCTTGGGGCTAGGGTTTATTAAGTCGCATGCCAACTTTATCATGGTTGAAATAGAAGTTGAGATGGAAGACATAAACGCGGCTGCCATTTATCAAGCATTGCTAGAGCAGGGCGTGATAGTGCGTCCATTAGCAGGTTATGGTTTGCCCAATTGGTTGCGTATGACGGTAGGGGTTGCAGAAGATAATATGCGCCTGATTGATACCTTGCGCTCAATATTGACTGAAGATTAATAAAAAAGTAGTTATCTCTATTTTAATCAAAAAATAAATCAATTTTACGACGCCGATATCAGTATGTTTTATGCCTACTGATGCTGGTTTGTTGAAAGAGAAACGCCGTGAGTCGCCAGCAAAGCAATCTTAGCAATCAAAATATAAGTAATCAAAACCTAAGCAATCAACTCATAACCAACCAAAACAATCATATGCAATCGTCTATACATACTCAGCCGCCATTATTTGAGCAAGTCTGTGTTATCGGTCTAGGGCTGATTGGCGCGAGTCTTGCCCAAGCCATCAAAGACCTTGGTTTAAGTGCGCGCTTGGTGGCGGTTGATCGACATGCACCAAGCATCGATGAAGCCATGGAATATGGTTTGCTAGATGCGGGTAGTGCCGTCTTAAGTGAAGTGGTATCGGGCAGCGACCTAATTATCATTGCCGTGCCAGTGCAAGCGGTAAAGGCTGTGTTTGTCGATATCAAAACCGCGATGGATAACGGACAGCTTGCTGCTGATTGCCTCATTACCGACGTCTGTAGTACCAAGGTTAATATCATTGAGGCGGCAAAAGCGGTCTTTAGCTCGCTACCAACGGGGTTTGTCCCTGCGCATCCGATTGCTGGGGCGGAAAATTCAGGCTATCATGCCAGGCGCGCCACTCTATTCGTCAATCATAGCGTGATTATCTGCGAGCTGCCAACGGCTAATGATAGCGCCATTGCTAAGCTGCGGCAGTTATGGGAAGCAGTTGGTGCGACGGTCATGCCGATGGCGGCTGAACGTCATGACGCAATATTGGCACATACCAGTCATCTGCCGCATCTGCTGGCGTTTAATTTGGTTGAACAGCTGGCAAGTCATGATGACAATTTAGATATGTTTCGCTATGCCGCAGGCGGTTTTCGCGACTTTAGCCGTATTGCCGCCAGCGACCCTAAAATGTGGCATGATATATTTTTTGCCAACCAAAGCGCGATTATAAGCGCTCTTGACGAGTATGGCGTTTATCTACAGAATATGCGCCAGCTTATCATTGATAAAGATTCGACCGCCCTCATGGGGCTTTTGGGCCGCGCGCAAGCCGCACGGCGACATTTTGGCCATATGTTAGCCAGCACCCCTTATACGGATACTTCTGCCATGTCAGCTTCTTATAATATTACTCCTAGCAACACCGTCTCTGGCACCATTACTATTCCTGGTGATAAATCTATCTCGCATCGCAGTATAATGCTTGGTAGCCTTGCCACAGGTGTCACCAACGTCACAGGGTTTTTGGAAGGAGAGGATGCGCTAGCTACCTTGCAAGCATTTCGTGATATGGGCGTGAGCATTGAAGGCCCTGATAAAGGTAAATTAACCATTCATGGCGTCGGTATGAATGGTCTAAAACCAAGCAAAATGCCCTTATACATGGGCAACTCAGGCACCAGTATGCGCCTGCTTGCCGGTATTTTAGCAGCGCAGTCATTTGATAGTGTATTGACAGGCGATACCAGTCTAAATAAGCGTCCGATGGAACGTGTGGCCGCACCATTACGTGAAATGGGAGCCGTCATTCAAAGTACCGGTCATAATGGTACCGCACCGCTTAGCATTACGGGTCGAGCGAATGTTGGTGAGCCGCTCCAAGGTATGGAATATGATATGCCAGTTGCCTCTGCACAGGTTAAGTCTTGCTTATTATTGGCGGGACTTTGGGCAGAAGGTACCACGACCGTTATTCAACCTGAAGTTAGCCGCGATCATACCGAACGTATGCTCTCAGCCTTTGGTTATCCTGTGACGGTTGATGGCAATCGTGTCAGCGTCGAAGGTGGTGGCACGCTCACAGGCGGTGACATTGCTGTGCCTGCTGATATCTCATCGGCGGCATTCTTTATGGTAGCCGCAGCCATCAGTCAAGGCAGCGAGCTGACCCTAACGCAAGTGGGTATTAATCCGACGCGTACGGGTATCATTGATATCTTAAAATTGATGAATGCTGATATTAGCCTAAGCAATGAAACCCATGTCGGCGGCGAGCCAGTCGCTGATATCACTATTCGCAGCTCAAGCCTAAAAGGTATCGAGATTCCAGAATATTTAGTACCTTTAGCGATTGATGAGTTTCCCGTATTATTTATCGCTGCCAGCTGTGCCCAAGGTCGTACGGTGTTAACCGGTGCAAAAGAGTTGCGCGTGAAAGAGTCCGATCGTATTGCCGTGATGGCAGATGGTCTACAAACTCTCGGTGTTGATTGTACCGTCACTGAGGATGGTTTGATTATTGAAGGTAAAGGTATTGAAGGTAAGGGCATTGAAAGTAAAGGCGGTGAAGGTCAAAATGACGCTGTAAATAACAGCCAACCTGTCTTTGGTGGCGGGCATATCACCTCGCATCATGACCATCGCATTGCCATGAGTTTTGCGGTTGCCAGCTTGCGTGCATCGAAGCAGATTACCATTGAAGGCGTTGAAACCGTTAATACCAGCTTCCCAGGATTTGCTGAGCTTGCCAATCAAATCGGTATGTCTATCAAGGTTGATAATGGGGCGGCTTAATATTGAAGTTGTTATTTACCTGAAAAAAATATTATTAACTTCTAAAATTTAAAGCTTTATCTTCTGGATCTGTTAAAGTCCAAAAGCTAAATTTTTAAACTTGTTATAAAATTTATTTAATAATAGTTGTTGTCGTGAGCAATGTGTTGATACTTAGTTGGTATCAACGCATTGCTTTTTACTTTCTACCCTCTACGTAGTAACCCTGCGCCCTTACTTTTATCATTTGATAATGGTTTAAGAATAGGTAAGGGCGCGCTTTGCTCTAAAAAGTTGTATCGTCTTATGGCCACTCAAAATGTTGTCAAAAACCCCGTTGCTCCTATTCAAACCACCAGACGCGGTATTGCCACCGCGCTAACAGCGTTCTTTATTTGGGGTGCATTTCCGTTATACTTTAAGCAGCTCGCTGCTTATGATGCGACCGAGATTATCGGCCATCGCATTATATGGACCTTTGCCTGCTTGCTTATCGTATTGGTGCTGACCAAGCGCTGGCAGTGGATTGATACGCTAAAGCAAAACCCAAGATGGATAGCATTTTCTTTTATATCGGGGTTGATTATTGCGACCAACTGGCTGACTTATGTATGGGCGGTCAACCACGACCGCATTCTTGAGGCCAGTTTGGGGTATTTTATCGGACCATTGGTCGGCGTGGCGCTCTCGATGATTTTGTTTAAAGAGCGTTTGCGCCCCTTGCAATGGGTAGCTATTGGTTTTGCGCTATTGTCCGTGCTGATTCAAGTCGTTATGATTGGTAGCTTGCCATGGATATCGCTGATTTTAGCCTTTAGTTTTAGTACTTACGGCACCATCCAGCGCCAAACACCGCTCACGGCGGTCGATGCCATGTTTGTAGAAACTACCATGTTAGTACCGATTTGTTTATGGTGGTTTTGGCAAGCTGACGTGGTGAGTAGTCAGTTAAGTTTTTGGTTTACCTCAAACATTTGGCTGCTGATGCTGGCAGGTCCGATTACGCTGATACCTTTATTACTATTTAATAAATCGACTAAGATGGTTGCTTTTAGTATTCTAAGTTTTATGAATTATCTGACCCCGACCTTTATTTTCTTCTTAGCGGTATTCTATTATAACGAGCCTTTTGATTTACATCGTCTGGCGGTATTTGGTTTGATTTGGCTTGGGTTATTATTATTCAGCATTGACTTATGGCGGCATCGTCCGAGTAAAGCGTTAAAAGCTGCGCGCCTGCGCGACGAGGCGTTATCGTAAAATTGTTTTAAAATAAAAGCATAATAAATAAGGATAAGCGCATGTTTCATACCGAATCTGATGTGGTATTTGTCAAAGGCTTAACAGTAGAGGCGGTGATTGGCGTCTATGAGTGGGAGCGCGCTATTACGCAGCCACTCCTGATTGACATAGCGCTTGAAACTGATATTAGTAAAGCTGCTGTGTCAGACGAGGTTAATGATGCGCTCAATTACAAAGCGGTCTGCGATGATGTGAGCGAATGGTGTCAAGCGATTAAAGCAAAGTTGCTTGAGCATTTGGCTGGTCAAATCGCTGATAAGCTACTGGCAAAATATAACTGTCATAAAATAACGCTCAGCGTTGCCAAGCCAACTGCTATTCAACAAGCGGATGCGGTTGGGGTGCAGATCACCCGTTATGCCAAAGGTTTATCAGCAGCCGAATCCAATGTAAACCAAGATAGTTAATCTGATGACACATAGAGCATTGGCTGATTTGAATCTTGAAGACTTAAAACAGTGCGCGCCTGAACAGCTGCAAACGCATTCTGTATCGGCAGTGCTGCTCGCCCTCGGTAGTAATTATCAAGCTGAGAAATACTTGCCACGCGCTCGAGAACAGCTTGCGGCTTTAGGTGAAATACAGCTATCAACGGCATTTCAAAATCCTGATTTTACCGCGACGCCTGAGCTACCAAAACCTGACTATACCAATCAGTGTGTTTATTTAACCCTTACCTCTGACATAACCTTGCAACAGCTGCAGCAAAGCTTTAAGAGGCTTGAAAGTGATTGCGGTAGACAGCGTTGCTCTGAATCAATAAAAAATCCTATAAAAATAGTCACGATGGATATTGATATTTTATTAATAAAATTAGACGATAAAGAAAATAGCCTAAGCAAAAAATGGATAATCATGGCGGATCGTTATCCATTTAAGGCCCATGAAAGAGCAGGGATTGAAGAGTTGCTTTTGAGTGGGCTTTGAAGAGGTTAAATGCAGTGGCTGAGCTGTTATTAATAATAAATAAAAGTTTTCTAAGGCTTGGTATTTTCTTAAAAAATCTCAAAATAAAAGCCGGGTACTACCCAGCTTTTACCTAATTCACATAGTTTAGCGCATAAATCCTTACTGCGCCGTCAAGCCACCATCAATAATAAATTCTGCACCTGTTGAGTAGCTTGATTCATCTGATGCTAAAAATAGCACCATGCCGCTGACTTCTTCGGGCTATGCAACACGTCGCATCGGAATGGTTTTGGCAAAAGCTTCAACTGCATCTTTGGTATCGCCTTGCATAATCATCGGGGTAACGATGACGCCTGGGTGAATGGAGTTCACGCGAATGCCATGAGGTGCGCACTCTAATGCTGCGGCTTTTGTCATACCGCGTACCGCAAATTTAGAATCGGTATAGCCGATAGCACCGCCAACCAAACCGTTAATCGATGAGATATTGATGATAGAGCCTTGCTTAGCGGCTTTCATGATTGGAATAACTGCTTTCATGCCTAAAAAGACTGATACTTGGTTAATCTCTAGAATCTTACGATACTCTTCTACCGAGGTATCTAAAATGGATTTGTGCGTAGTGATACCCGCGTTATTTACTAAGACATCGATTTGACCAAATTTTGCCTGCGTCTTTTTAACGACTTGTTCCCAATCATCTTCATTGGTGACATCATGTTTGATAAATAGCGCATCAGCGCCAAGTTCGGCGGCCAAGGCGTCGCCTTTATCAGAATTAATATCGGTCAAGACCACTTTGGCACCTTCTGCCATACATAAACGCGCATGAGTTTCGCCCATGCTTGAGCTGCGCCCGTGATGATGATAACTTTGTCTTTTAAACGCGCCATGATAGTGCCTTTTTTTAATTATGAATAATAAAAGAGTATAAGACAAAATGACTAAATATTCATTAATAGTTATATAGTCTTGACTGCATATTTTATCTTTTAAACGATGCTTTTAAAGCATAGCTTTAAATCATGATAGTGAGAAAACGATGTACAACGATATATTGGATTTTTGTTTTAATGAGGCAGGTAGTAAGAAGTTTTTTGAAAAAGACTTAGCGTTTGATAAGTTATTAATAGAGCGCTACAGCGATATACTTGAGCAAGCAGCGGCGGCAGAGTTTTATACGTGGCGTAGCAGCATACAAGGGCGCTTAGCAGAAATTATTATATTAGACCAGTTCTCGCGCAATATTTACCGTAATAAGCCAGCGGCTTTTGCCCAAGATGCGATGTGCCTTGTACTTGCGCAAGAAGCGGTGGCTGCCGGAGCATTAGAGGCGCTTGAAACGGTGGATGAACGTAAGTTTGTATTGATGCCTTATATGCACAGCGAGTCAAAACTGATTCATCAGCAAGCAGAAAAGTTATTTAAACAATATACCAATGCAGATACCATAGATGCTGAACTCAAACACAAAGTAATTATCGATCGTTTTGGCCGTTATCCGCATCGTAATGACATTTTAGGACGGGTGTCGAGTAGCGAAGAAATAGAGTTTTTGACCCAGCCTGACTCGTCATTTTTATAAATGTTGTCTGTTAACTATAGTGAGTAAAAAGTAATATCGTTACATCACGCACTGCTGATATCAATTTTTCTTGCTTGCTGTGCCTGCGCAGACAGAGGCTACAAAAAATTGCTATCAGCAATACCGTCGCGTTTTTAGAATACTTTGACGATAGCTAGTCGTTAAAGTGCTATTTCTCAATTGGCTAAAATAAGAAAGAGGTTGTTTGGCCTCTTTTTATTTAATCTCCAAGCTAGCGAGCAATTTATTTCTGCTTAGTGCCAGCTGCATCCATATCAGCACGACCGATGACATCTAAGTCTTCTAAGCACAGTTTATCGTATTCTTTTTTGCAAAAGTTTGGGTCTATCTTGCACATGGCCGCTTGTAGTTGATCGAGTCGATTTTCTGATTGCTGGATATGTTCGAGCATTTTAGCAAAGGCTTCAGCTACAGGGTCTTGCGATGAAGGATCAATCCCATAAGCCTGAAACGCTGTCGCTCGTGCAGTGTTAGAAGTAGGGTCTGTTTCTTGCTGGTCAGCAGTTGCACCTGCTTGCGCGGCTTTTTCTTGTTGTTTGGCGTCTTGTACTTTGGTTGTAATAGGATTGCCTTTTTCGTCATGATGGTCTGAAATCATACGGGCAGCGCTACCAACCATCGTTGCACCTGCGGGTACAGGTTTGACTACTACCGCATTTGAGCCGATTTTAGCGCCTTTACCAACCGTAAATGGTCCTAATACCTTGGCACCAGCACCGACAATGACTCCGTCCTCTAAAGTAGGATGACGTTTGCCATTATTCCATGAAACGCCGCCAAGGGTGACGCCGTGATAAAGGGTAACGTCGTTGCCAATCTCAGCCGTTTCACCAATCACTACGCCGACGCCATGGTCAATAAAAAAACGCTTGCCGATTTTAGCGGCAGGATGAATCTCAATGCCAGTGATGATACGCGAGCCATAAGAGACGGCGCGCGCCGCCAGTTTTTGCTCATTTTGCCAAAGACAATGCGCGCCGCGATGTAAAATCAGGGCGTGAATGCCAGGGTAGGTCAAGATGACTTCTAGGCTATTACGCGCAGCAGGGTCGCGATTGAATACCGCTTCGACATCTTCTTGTAGGTCTTTTTTGATACGGGCAAGTGATTTGAACAAGGAGGTTGGCAATGACATAAAGCGTCCTATCGATTGTCAGAAAAATACTGTCAGGAAAATAGTGTCAGAAAAATCACAATGACATCTTTTAAAGTTATAACAGCTTTGAGTTGTAAAATACAGTGTTGTCTTATCTGTGTGGCTCAGGCTTCTATCTGTTCAAAGACAAGTCCCGCAAATAAATGATAAATGGCGCTAAAAACGTAATGACAAAACCATTTTTCTAATGTTTGCTAAGCTTAGCAATCAGTGCGCTTAATAGCTGATATTCTTTTTGATCCAGCTGCACGCGTGAGCCAAGTCGCGACAGTCGCGCTGGCAATGATTTTAAATGTTCACTGTCTGCTAAGCCGCGTTGAACCATCAAGTTGGTGGTACGCTGAACGAGCTGTTGTAGTTGCTGCTGGGTGATGGCCGGCTCATCCCATTGTTGACGTAAATGCACGTCTAATATGGGCTGAACTGGATTTACATCATCTGAGCTTGCATTCGCTGTTTGAGCATGGGTTTGCGCATAAGCAAAGATAAAGCTGGCAATCACTTGCACGGCAGAGGCAACATTGAGCACCGGATAAGCGGGATTGGCATCGATTTGAATATGATAATCGGCGTACGCCAGCTCTTCGTTGGTTAAGCCTCGGTCTTCACGACCAAATAAGATAGCGATGTTGGGCTTGCTAATAGCTTGCGGGCTTTCACTATTATTTGCTAAATTAAGCGCAGTTTGCTTATCGATAAAGTCAAACATGATTTTGGCCGCTTGCGTCGGTGTGACCACAGGACGTGGCATGTGACGACTACGGCTGCTGGCCGCAAATACCAGTTGGCAATCCGCTATTGCCGATTCTAAAGTCGGCGTTATGGTGGCTGACGTTAATAATTCACTACCGCCTGCCGCATGCGAAACACTGGTTTCATCAATGGGTAGCTTGGGGTCAACGACGGTCAGACGCGATAGACCCATGGTGTGCATGGCGCGCGCCGCTGAGCCAATATTGGCAGGTAAAGTGGTATTGACCATAACGATTTGTAAGCAAGACAGATAATCGTTTACCGTAAGACTGCCGGTTGAGAGCGCTAATTTTTTCGATGGCATCAAAGTTGAGGCAGAGTCGTTACGCATTATAGCCCCAGTCTTTGTTTGATTTCTTGTTCAACCCGTTGTAATGCTACGGCGACGTCTTCAACTAATCCAGCTTGGTCACCAATAAGGCGCTCGCGGCACGCTTCTTGTAATTGGCTACTAAGGCGAGTTAACTGAGTTGCGCCCAAATTGGCACTGGCACCTTTTAGCGCATGAGCAAGCTCATAACCGTTGGCGTTATCATCCTCTTGTTGTGCGCGTCTTAGTTTGACAATGCGCTCGTGACTGTCAGTAAAATACACTTGTATCAAATCAACAAAGTCCTCTTCTAACAACTCACGTATATCATCAAACTGTTCGTCGTTGATAATCTCGTCATCAGTTTGCGTATTTGTATTGTTAGGATGTTCAGTCATAATCATGTGTCCAATATTTTAAAAGTTAAAGTGCTCAGGTTAGCTACTATCAAAGTATTAGCTATAATGAAAATGTAAATTGTCTTCATTAACCATGCTCTTTAATTGCTGTAAATTGTCATCGTTAGGGTAGATGCGCCAATGCTCAGATAGCCCGACATTGGCAATACCGTATTCTTCATAAATGCTCAGCCCAAGCGGCAAGCAGTTATCATTAATAGAAGCATCGGTGTTGCTAAGGGCATTATTAGCATAGCCGCCGTTTTGCAGCGCATCTTGCTGCATGTCATTTTCTAACGCTAATAAATCATTGCCGTTTTCATCGTATAAGCTGCCACCCATCGCTGGGTCATAAGCGCTGTTACCACTGCCACCATTATTACCTTGCTCGTCCTGCTCATCGTTATAAGACAAGCGCGGCGCTGGTATGATGTCTGCTTGAGCGGATTTTAGCAAAGGCTGCATACGCGTGAGCAGATTAATATCGCTACCGTGGACTTTAATGCTAATTTTTTTCATCCAACGCAGGCGCGCATCAACCATACTCATGGCATTATCAAGGCGGGCAAAAATGCGCCCGTCACGCTCACGGATACTGCCTTTAATGACGACAACTTCATCAATCTTCAACTGCTCTTTGACACGATTAAAGCGCTCGGCATAACAGCTGACTTCTAGACGTGAGGTGCCATCGTCTAAAGTGATGACGTTACGCGTACCGAAATTGGCTATATCGATAATCAAACCCGCAAAGTAGCAGCTACCGTTATAACCCGTGTCTGCCAGCTTATCGAGGCGAGCGCCGGAGGTATAACGTTTAAGCTCATCGCGATATTCATCGATAGGATGTCCGGTTAAATAGAGACCTAAGGTATTTTTTTCCGCTTTTAGACGATGTTTATCCCCCCAAATCAGCTCTGGTGTCATGATCAGTGGCGGGGCTGCGACCACGCCATCCATTTCACCGAACAAGTCCATCATGCCAAGCTCATCGTTTTGGCGGTCTTGTTCCGCAGCTTGTACGGCGCTTGGCAACTGACTCATCAGCGCCCCGCGAATCTCGTAGGCTTCGTCGCTTGGCAAGTCTGGACGTAAGGTCGCCGCAAAGTCATCAAAGCAGCCCGCACTGACTAAGGCTTCCAATGTACGTTTATTGACTTTTTTAATATCAACGCGGCGGCAAAAGTCGTATAAATCTTTAAACGGTCCTTCACGTCGGCGCGCCTCAACGATAGAGTCAACCGCACCTTCACCAACGCCCTTAATCGCGCCCAAGCCATAAATAATATTGGTCGGCGTATCGGCGACAAAATGCCACTCACTACGGTTTACCGATGGATTAACGACGGTCAAACCGAAGTTTTCACGGCAATCATTGATAAAGAACACCACGTTATCAGTGTTGTTCATATCAGAGGTCAGTACCGCCGCCATAAATTCGGCAGGGTAGTATTGCTTGAGATAGGCCGTCTGATAAGCAAGGACGCCATAAGCGGCAGAATGCGAGCGGTTAAAACCGTAGCCAGCAAACTTTTCCATCAAGTCAAAGACGCCGCCCGATGTCGTTTCATCGATGCCTTGCGCGGTCGCACCCGTGACAAAAATATCGCGCTGTTTGGCCATCTCTTCTGGTTTTTTCTTACCCATCGCGCGACGTAGCATATCCGCGCCGCCCAAACTGTAGCCTGCCATGACTTGTGAGATTTGCATCACCTGTTCTTGATAAACAATAACACCGTTGGTATTTTCTAAAATTGGCTCAAGGTTAGGATGGTCATAGATGACTTCCTCGCGGCCATGCTTACGGTCGATATACATCTCAACCATGCCTGCATCGAGTGGACCCGGACGATAGAGCGCACACATGGCAATGACGTCTTCGATATTGGTTGGTTGTAATTTGGATAAATATTTTTTCATACCCATACTTTCTAACTGAAAGACAGCTGTGGTTTTGGCTTCTTGCAGCAGCTTATAGGCTTTTTTGTCATCTAAGGGCAAGTCCTCTAACACCAAGGCATCTTTGCCCTCGCGGGCGCGGCGTAGGTTGATGTTTTCTACCGCGGCGTTAATCACCGTTAAGTTACGTAAACCCAAAAAGTCAAACTTAACCAAACCAACTGCTTCGACGTCGTCTTTATCAAACTGACTGACGCGGTGACCTTCGTCATCACAATAAATCGCGCTAAAGTCAGTGATTTTATGCGGGGCAATTAGGACCCCGCCTGCATGTTTGCCGACGTTTCGACAGACACCTTCGAGCTTAATCGCCATCTCCCAAATCTCAATGGCATCTTCATAGTCCATATTATCGGGATTAGAGATTAAGTCTTTTAGCTGCGGCTCTTGCTCAAGAGCTTGGCTAAGCGTAATTCCTGGGGTTTTTGGAATCAATTTGGAAATTTTATTGGCCAAAAAGTATGATTTGCTTTGTACACGCGCCACATCTCGTACCACCGCTTTTGCTGCCATGGTACCAAAGGTAATAATTTGCGAGACTGCTTCACGGCCATAAGTTTGCGCCACATAATCAATCACGCGGTCACGACCTTCGATACAAAAGTCAATATCGAAGTCGGGCATAGAAACACGTTCAGGATTTAAGAAGCGCTCAAATAACAAGTCGTAATGAATCGGGTCGAGGTCAGTAATATTAAGCGCATAAGCGACCAGCGAGCCAGCACCAGAACCACGACCGGGTCCAACCGGTACGCCGTTGGCTTTTGCCCAGCGGATAAAGTCCATGACGATTAAGAAGTAACCTGGGAAGCCCATCGATAAGATGACTTCAAGCTCATATTCTAAGCGCTCATCGTACTTTTGGCGAAACTCCTGCCAATTATCCGAGCGTTCGGCAACAGGAAATAGCCTGTCAAGCCGCCTATCGAGGCCGCGTTTTGATTCGGCGCGGAAAAACGATTCAATCGTTTCACCTTCGGGTACGGGAAATTCAGGTAGGACATTAATGCCAAGGGTTAAAGTCACATTACAGCGCGTGGCTAAACGTAAGGTATTATCAATGACCTGCGGAATATCGGCAAACAGCGCCTTCATTTCCTGCTGGGTTTTTAAATACTGCTCATCTGAATACAGCCGTGGACGATTGGGGTCGGCAAGGACATACGAGCCTGCGATACAAACGCGCGCTTCGTGAGCGTCAAAATCATCTTGCTCTAAAAAGCGCACATCATTGTGAGCAATAATAGGAATACGATGCTTGGCACCGGCATGAATAGCCGCTTTAATAAAAGCGTCTTCGCCCGAGCGATTGGTACGCTTGATAGCGAAATATAAGCGATCATCAAACTGTGCTTGCCATTCTGTCAGCAGCTCGTCAGCTTTTTCTGGCATAGAACTCACCAATGCCTGACCGACATCGGATTTTTCGGTAAATAAAACGATGACGCCTGCCGCGTGCTCTAAAACATGGCGACGCTCAACGACTGGCACACCATGATTGGCAGCATCGGCGCGTCCCTCGGTAAAGCCAAGCGAGACGATACGGGTGATATTTTGATAACCCTCATTGTCCATCGCCAGTAGCACCAAGCGCGTGTCCTCATTATCCATAATGATTTCACTGCCGATAATGGGCTTGATACCCGCGCCTAAGCAGGCACGATAAAATTTCACCGTCGCATAAAGGTTGGATAAATCAGTCAATGCCAGCGCGCTCTGATTATCTGCCGCTGCCGCTTTAATTAGCGGTTTGATACGCACGATAGAATCGGTAATGGAATATTCGCTGTGGATGCCAAGGTGTACAAATGCCATAGAAGACTCTTACTGGTGCAATCAAAAGGGAATAAGCTGTATGATAATAAATTTTTTATTATCAATACGTTATGGTTTTTCAAGAAGTGATAGGACGTAAAAAGTGATGTCTTGAGCTTTTAAAGCTGGTCGTCAATAATAGCATTATTTGGCGCTGACAGCCACCGATTCAAACGTATAAGAGAGAGGGCGAGGGTAGAAAAAGCAAGTTTAATCAGGATTAAACAGTTTTAGTGAGTTTAGCCAAAAATGCCCTCTATAGGGTTAAGCATAAAGAATAGAGGACAAGATAAAGGCTAGAGAAGGGCATTATTTGCTATCGTTTTTAAAAGATTAACTTTTAAAACAAACTATCAAACTTTAATAACCCACTACCGCGGCATCGACTATACGTGGGTCAGAAGAACCATAAACGCCATTTGGGGTAATCATAATCGACTGGGTTGAACCCATCGCTGCTTGCGGGCTAACCTTATGTCCCATTGATTCTAGTTTTTTAATCGTATCAACATTTAAGGCTTTTTCGATACGAATTTCATCGGGCAGCCATTGGTCATGGATACGCGGCGCGTGTGTGGCTTCAGCGATATTCATATCATGATCAATGACGTTGGAGATGACTTGCGTGACGGTAGTGATAATGCGGCTACCACCGGGGCTGCCGGTAACGATATAAGGTTTGCTGTCTTTGAATACCAGCGTCGGGCTCATCGAAGACAACGGGCGTTTATTGGCCTCGACCGCATTAGCGTCGCCGCCGATTAAACCATAACCATTGGGCACGCCGGGTTTCGCAGAAAAATCATCCATCTCATTGTTTAACAAAATCCCTGTCCCTTCAGCGACAAGCCCTGTGCCATAAGAGAAATTCAGCGTATAAGTATTGGCCACCGCGTTGCCATCTTTATCGACGATAGAGAAGTGTGTGGTTTGATCGCTCTCGTATGGTAATGGATTATTCGCTTTAATCGTTGCTGCGGGTGTGGCTTTATTAGGATTAATTAAACTGCGCAGTTTATCGGCATAAGCTTGTGAGGTTAAACCGTTGGCAGGCACGTCAATAAAGTCAGAATCACCCAAATACTCGGCGCGATCGGCATACGCTAATTGCATCGCCTCGCTCATCAAGTGAATGGTTTGCGCGCTGTTTTGTCCGTAGTCTTTTAGTGGATAGCCTTCTAAGATATTTAAAATCTGCACGATATGAATACCACCAGAGGACGGCGGCGGCATGGATACAATCTCATAACCACGATAATCGCCTTTAACAGGCACGCGAGCAATCGCCCTGTAATTGGCTAAGTCTTGCAAGCTCATATTGCCGCCTGCTTCATTGACGGCTTTGACCAATTTACGCGCGGTTTCGCCTTTATAAAAACCATCAGACCCTTTTGCGGCAATCAGTTTCAGAGATTTTGCCAGCTCAGGTTGACGTAGTAGCTCACCCGGCTGATAGGCGCTGCCATCTGGTTTAAAAAATATCTTTTTGGTACTTGGCCATTTTTGTAAACGGTCACTCAACGCTTCTAATGATTCGGACAAGCCAGCGGTGACTTCAATACCGTTTTCTGCCAGTGCAATCGCTGGTGCCATAACTTGCCCGCGGCTCATGGTGCCGTGATCGTCTAGCGCTTTAAGCAAGCCTGCTACGGTGCCCGGCACGCCAACCGCTAAGCCATGATAGCGGGATAAATCACTGACCGCATTGCCGTCTTTATCGAGATACATATCACGCGAGGCGCTACTCGGCGCTTTTTCGCGATAGTCGAGTGCAACCGTTTTGCCTTGCTTGGCATCATAGACCATCATAAAACCACCACCGCCGATGTTGCCTGCACGCGGTAACGTGACGGCTAACGCAAAGCCCACGGCGACAGCAGCATCAACGGCATTACCGCCATCTTTTAAAATCTTTAAGCCGATATCAGAGGCAAGCGCTTCTTGGGTGGCGACCATGCCGTTTTTTGCCCAAACAGGGTGATGAATGGCGTCTTCAGAATAGATAGCTTGGTCGGTTTTGGCTGTCTTGCCACTAACGACGGCTGTGCCTGTGGCGGTAGTGGGCGCTAGAGTAGAGGATTTCGATTTTGTAATGCGCTGAGTCTCGGACAATACAGTCGGATTATCAGCCATAATCGCTAAATTAATCGCACTGGTATTAATCGAGGTTGGATTAATAGTGGTTTTTGCGGTCGTAGGTTTGGTTTCTGCGGCGTGAGCAGAGACAGAAATTAATAGAGTGCTGCTTATCAATAAGATAGCAGTTTTGATTTTTGTTTTATAACGAGAAGTATCACCGTGAACGTTTTGATGGATTTTTGAGAGTGATTGGCGCATCGTAAATTCCTTTTTACGTAGATAAGAAGATAAGGTCTTATTGTGCTTGCTATTCATGAAATACACAAATTGCTTCAACTAAAAATAATGCAAATATTCATCATTGTATGACAACGAAAATTTGTTATGAGCTTTACTTTAGCAAAATCTCTAGAGGTTATTATGAATAAACCAATCGTCAAATTTTAGATTGTACCAAAGGCTTAGACATTATTAATGAAAACTATAAAGCGAATATTTGCTTGTGGTAAAGACCCTTGTATACAGAAAGAGCATATTTGATGGCGATTTTTTAATTTTTGCAATAACAACAATGCATTAGCTTTTAGAGAATTGAGAGCGCTTCAATATTTATCTAAGCAGCTTATCATTTTTGCTGAAAATAATTCCTTTGCGTTACTAATCTGTAATATATTGTGTTATAAATAGCAGCCTTAATACTGCCTTCACAATTGTTTATCAGCTTGGATAAAGGGATTTTTATGTCACCGCTTAGCTCTTCTAAACGCACCTTGCCGCCTCATTTTCAAAGCTTGGTAGCTCAATCATTCACAAATTATAAAAGGTCTTCTACTAAGTTTGCTGTCTGTGTGCTTTATACGCTTACTGCTGCAAGTGCCACCGTGACGTTAATGGGTTGTCAAACGACGACAGGCTTATCATCACAGTCCAATTTATCCATGACAGGCATAGATTTTAGTATTGCTGATACTCAGCAAAACCAAACTCAGGGCAAAATGTTTAATAGCAAATTGGATAAGAATGCTGAACGTTATCAGCGTTTATTTGACCAAACTAAAAGCCCAAACCCAGAAGTGCAAGCTAAGGCACGTCTACTGAGCGCTATTCGTCAGCATTTAGCGACGGAGCACGTGTCAGTATCGCAGGCTAATTATCATTCAACTCCCTATATTAAAGCCGATAGTATTGACGCTGGCTCAAGCAGTTTTTTTAGAACATTGCTCGAGCTGTATCTTTATAACAGTGCTACTGATGAAGATATTAATGAGTATGAAAATCTAGCAGAAGCAGATGAGGCGGCGGTCGAAGAAGACATTGACGGCTATAATGATATTGAGGATAACGATCAGGTTTATAGTGGCGATTCTGCCTTTGAAGCGGTGGCTGCCGCCGTCGCTGCGCGCACTGCCGAAGAAGAGCGTCATTACGATGAGTATGGCTATGATCAAAATGGCTATGATGAGGAAGGTTATGATCAAAACGGCTACGACGAATATGGCTATGATAGTGAAGGTTATGATGAATATGGTCACGATAAGTATGGTTACGATACAGAGGGCTATGACGAGAATGGCTACAATGAATACGGCAATCAGAGAGATGATAGTCCATACGAAAGCGACGCTGGTGGTTTGTTATCTAATTTAAGTCGCGTCAAATCAAAAGATTGGTTACGTAACTATGAAGACATGCAAGCCAGTAAAACGGCAAAGGGTATTCAAGATGAAAACGCTGTTCGTGCTTATCCGGGGTTAATAACCAATCTTATCAATATGTTTATCCGTACCCCTGAACAAGTTCAGGCAATGAATGCCTACCATTATCAATACCTGACTCTCAATAGCGTCAGTCATTATAAGCCCAAACAAAAGCAGCTACAGAGTGTCTACAGCTACGACTATGTTGCGCCGACCATCCATTCATCGATTCAACTACCGCTTGCTCTTGATTTTAACAAAGGGGCAGCGACGATCGATCCATCGGCATTGATGCCTATCTTGGCGCTAGCCAATCCTGAGCATACGCCGTTACCCGAGCAAATGACTACCCATACGGTGAATTTTGGTTTACCTGAAGCGGTTACTTCTATTGCTCAAATACCGCCAAGCGTTATTTATGATGCGGTCATTAACGCCGTACAAAACAGTATGGCGGAATTAGAGCCAGAATATTTCAGTGCTGTAGATATACGGGATGATGAGTTTGCTAAAGAGGTAGGCGCTGATAGGGCGGTTAAAGTCTATTTTGGCAGTCGTCAAAGCGGCGAGATGATAGGCAAAATATTTAAAAACATCTCACGCTCGCTGCAAAAGCATATTGACCAAAACCCACAAAACTATCCTGATGATCATGTGTTGAAAGCTGCGATTGCTAAGATGGAATTATATAACAAAGGCTATCAAAGTGCAGATGTTGGCGGATTGCTACAGCTGATAGAAGCGGTGAGTCCTATTTCTTTTAATCATATTAATTACTATTATTTAGATGGCTCAGACCATTTATTGGCAAAACAGCAACGAACCAATATCGGCAGTGACTTTTTTGGTTCACAAAACACGGTCTTGAATCAGACGCGCTATGATAATGCCAGCTTTAATAAACACCCATTAGCGACATTGTTGGCACAGTCTTTTGGCGCAGAGGCACCGGTCGCTATCGATGGCAATGCTTGGCTTGCAGCACAGCGTCAGCAAAAAGAGAGGTTAGAGAAAGCACGTTATGCGCGTTATGATTATGTGGAAGCAACTGAGGCAGGAGTAACTGAGGAAAGTGTGGATTATGCTGATGATGATGCCACAGACACAGCAGAAGACACCTTGTTTTAAGCCCCTCGTTTGATGATAGGCGCTGATACGCTGATATATTTTCAGTATCCATCATCGTCGCCCAACGCTTAGCAACATATAACGGTTAGCAAAATATAACGCCTTTCAAGGATAGAGAAAATGAAAAAATTAAATGTGGCCTTATCCATTAATACAGCAAAGCAGATAAATCCCTTGTGCTCTAAATCAATGATGACGATAAGCTCTTTATTTTCTAGTGCATTGGTTTCTAGTACATTAGTTGCCAGTACATTATTGATAACGGCTTGCCAGTCTACCAATGTATCTAACAATCTTGGTCAATCAAAAAATTTACAGGCAGATAATGCGCCAAGCGTTGCAAAAAACGCATTGGCCAGCGCATTACAACAGCAGCGCCGCCAGTCTTTTGCTTATCATAGTAATATTGAGATTAGTAATGAGCATCAATTTACAGCTATCGATAGCACAAAACTGGTGGCATCAGACGATGTTAATAGCTATTGCGAAGATAATCACGATCAAGCTTATGCAGCCTTATTAACAAAGGCAGAAGCACAGAAAAAAGAGGTTGCGTCGATTGATTACGCGCCCCAGCGTGAGGCACTTAAGCAATCGTACCTAGCCTGCTCAGCAGCCTATGAAGCATGGGCTGAGGTCCACTATGATAGTACGGCTTATAGCGTTGAGGAAGCAGCGGAGGACGTGGTAGACGCGGCGGCCGAGGTCGCGGTGTCAGCATCATCTGCTATAGATTCTGCTAGCGCCGCTACCATCTCACCTTATTACCAAAAGCTATTTAATGAATATGACAGCAAAAAATCTACACTAGATATCAAAAAATCGCAATTACTGGATGCTTATCTGCTAAAGCCATTATCTATGAATGCGCAGGGTGTTTATCAGCCGCTGGCAGGCAAGTTTACCATGCTGGGTAGTGCGCAGTATTCGGCGCGTAACCATCATAGTAGTATCAATCAACCTATTTATATCGATTTTAAAACTGGTAGCCTCTATCTGTGGGCGGACAATTTTGCTTTGCTGACATCAAAGCTGGCCGATGATAAGTTGGGCACCAAATGGCAAAATAAATGGCTAAAAATAGCCCTTGATGATGGTACGTTACCGAAAGATTTTGGTCGTGCCGTAATAAAAAGCCACATTCAAGCAGAAGACAGCATCTATGTCAAAGCTGATGTGAGCCAGTTTGATTTTATTGCCCCAAATATTTTGACGTCGCTATCACCCAAATTACCTGAAAAGCAGCTAGCACCCATGCTCAATAGTGCCAAAATCATTCGCCGTGTCCAAAGTAGTGCGAGCGATGAACAGGCATATAAAGACTATATGGGCACCTTCTATAAACTCATCACTCAGCAATATCCTGAGCTGATAACCCAAAATGTTTCTGATACGCAAGATGACCTTTATCCTACGGACAGTAAAATCACCAGTAAATCGATGGTCAAACAAGTTTTAGTAAAAATGAAAGATTTTGCTGATGATAAAATGCTGAGAACACAAGAAACAGGTTTACTCGAAACACACTCACCGACTTTATCTGCAGCTGCAAATCTGCCTGTGCAAAAATTATACGGTTTTAGTAAAGGCGGTCAATTGCAATGGCAGCACAGTCGCCATTACCTATCAACCGATGCCAGTGATGAAACAAGTGGTGAGTCAAATGGTGAGTTGAGTATGGAAACCACAAAAAAGAGCAGTCTCATTGTCGATGCCCTTACGCAATATATGCCTATCCGTGCTCAAGATAAGGCGTTTCCCAACTTACCGAGTAACAGTCAGATACCAACCGCCAATAACAGCATTGATTTAAAAGAATATAGCGCTGAGCTTGGCGAGTATTATCGTCAAGGTAATGGTACCGCAATGGGCAAAATGCTCTTTAACATGCTACCAATGTATCAACAGCGTTTTGGTTCGGTAGAATAAGTGTCGGGCGCTAAATTTTAGGTTTATAGTCCATTTAAATGAGTGAAGTACTTATAGAAACAATAAAAAAACGCACCGGTTAACCGATGCGTTTTTTAGAATATATCTTTTAAATATAATATTTTTCATTAAGAGTGGCCGTCAATGACACATCTTACTGCCAGTACTGACCTTACTGCTGGTGTTTGCTGTGCATCTGACGGTTTTTTGAACCATGATGACCTTTTGCTTTTCTTTCTAATTTTAATTGCGCCATTTTTTGACGTTGTTCAGGCGTTAGCACTTGTGCGATAGCATGCTCAGTTTGCACGCGTTCAATAAAGCGCTGCTTGGTTTTTGCCGCTTGTTGATCGGCTAGGCGGTTAACTGCTGCGGCATCTAAGGTTTTGGCATTGGTCAACGTTTGCATTTGTTGTTGCATTTGCGCGCGCTCTGCTTGATATTTGCTACGGTCATTTTTGTTGCTACTGTATTTTTCTTGCATAATAGCTTTGATTTGTGCCTGCTGAGTCGCTGTCAAATCCAACTGCGCCATAGCGCCTCTCATGCCACCCTCATGCATACCACCTTTGTGCATGCCGTTTTTCATGCCAGCTTTGTGATGTTTTTGCATGTTGGTTGTTGTTGCTGGCGTCGTATCGGTGGTGGCGTTGACACTGGTACAGCCTGTAACCGTTAAGACGCTAGATATCGCGAGTACTGAGCCTATCAATAATTTTTTCATTATCATTACCTTAATAGTTACCTTAAATTATGGAGCAAACGTTAATTATTACAAAAAGAGGTTTTTTATCTGATAATTAATGATTAGCAAGTGTCCCGGATAGCCACTATGAATCATTAATTGCCATCAGTATTTGTTGCTGATAGCCGCTATCATACGACAGCTAGAAGTTGCGAACATTTATGAAATATTAAGAAAGGTAACGTTTGTGGCGCATTGATGGATGCTTGCCTGATAATATCAGCCATACTATGGCATGCTTAGAATTATTTGACTGAACAGCAATAAAGTAGAAAGGAGAGGAGGATGGCAAATATTTTATTGGGTGATGATGATGAAGAGTTGACCCAACTGCTGCAAGAGTATTTGCATAATCATGACATCCAAAGTGACTGTGTTCATGATGGCGAGGCGGTCATCGAACGCTTAAAATCAGTCATGCATGATAGTGCGCCTTATGATTTATTGGTGCTCGATATTATGATGCCAAAGATAGATGGGCTCAGTGTCCTGCGTCAGCTACCAGCGATTAGCGATATTCCAGTGATTATGTTGACGGCAAAAGGTGAGGAGATTGATCGTATTATTGGGCTGGAGCTTGGCGCGGATGATTATATTACCAAGCCTTGTAACCCACGTGAGCTGCTGGCACGTATTAACGCGGTGATTAAACGTAGCCGTATCACCGCATCGGGTGCAGCCACCTCAGAACATACCCCTTTGCCAGAGAGTCGCCTGCATTTGGACCAAAATCAGCGTATCTGTCAAATAGATGGCGTCGAGTTACAAGTCACAGGAACAGAGTTTGACTTGTTGGTGGCGTTACTTAAACAAAAAGGCGAGGTGGTCAGCAAAGCGTGGCTGTCACAACATGTCTTACAGCGTGAGTTGCAGCCGTTTGATCGCAGCCTTGATGTGCATGTGTCGCGCCTGCGTAAAAAACTGCAACCTTTTCATGACGAGCCTATCAAGGCAATTCGTGGTAAAGGTTATCAGCTGGTGCTGTAATGACGGACGCATCGATGCTTACCTCGACATTCAAGCCAAGAATCACGCTATTTTGGCGACTATTTCTCAGTCTGTTATTGACGGTACTCATCACCTCTATCATCTCTGTCATGGTAGAACGTTGGCTCAATGGCAAAGAGTTAAGTGCTCGGATGGATGTACAAATTGACAGTCTTTTACTCAAGCGCCAAGAAGTGGTTGCGGCGCTACAGGCTGGTGATTTATTAGCAATCAGGCAACTTTACCGGCAAGACCGACGGCTGATGAGTCAAGTCAGGATTTATGATGAGCAGGGCGCTATTATTTTTCCGCGCTATCGATATAGAGAAGAGCGTCAAACAAACGGTCAGGAAGTGGCGCGTGACTTGCCATCGCATCCCATTTCTGGCAATCGTAGAGTGCCTCATGATAAAAATGATAGCGCCTACGAAAAGCCCTCTTTTATTAATGCAATCCTGCATCCAGCGATGCCGAATAGAGAAGTAATCTTTGATCCTAATAATCGCCCAGAACTGGCAGATATCACCGTAGATTTGCCGGACGGGCAAACGGCCATTATACAATTGCGCCCACATTTGCGTTTTGCTGATGTCTTGGCGCTACAACGAGGGAATTTCACGGTACGTTTGCTATTGATTATCCTCTTTAGTGTGTTGGTTTGTTTTTGGCTCAGTCGTACGCTGACGCAGCGCATTGGTCAGGTGCAACATACCGTGCACCGTATGATCGATGGCGATTATCAAGCCAATCCGCAGTTATCAACATTGGGCTCTGACGAGCTAGGTTTATTGGCAAAAGATGTGGCTTTATTATCGACTCGATTGGCTGAGAGTGAGCTTGCGCGCAAGCAGATGCTCAGTGATATCTCGCATGAGCTGCGCTCGCCACTGGCGCGCCTTGATGTGGCTACTGAACTGACGCGTGACTTTGCACCCGATGCTAGCCGTTACCTTGACCGTATCGATAAAGAGTCGACACGCATGAATGAGCTGATTGAGCAAATCATTCATATTCAATCTCTGCAAATGCAGCAATATACCATCGATAATCTAGAAAATGATGCCGTAGACATGGTTGAGCTCATCACTGAGATTGGTAAAGACGTTTGTTTTGAGTTTCAGCATAAAGATGTACGCTGGCAATGGACGCCGCCAGTTGCTTTATCATCGTCATTTGATACGTCTTTGACTGTGCTTGGTAATCAAGAACAGTTGCATAGCGCCCTTGAAAATATCATTCGAAATGCTTTTATGCATACTCCTGCAGATTCGACCGTTACTGCTGAAGTCACAAAAGTAAGGCTCGATAATAAAAGAGATGCCATTCAAATTAGCATCACAGACGAGGGCGGCGGGGTAGCAGAAAAAGACTTAGAGCGTATTTTTCAGCCCTTTGTACGCCTTGATAGTGCCCGCCACAGGGAAACAGGTGGCTATGGGTTGGGATTGGCCATCGTCCATGCGGTCGTTGTCGCTCATAAAGGCCAAATTAATGTTCATAATCGCCAAGATGGTGAAGGGCTAGAGATACAGATAGTGCTGCCTATTCAATAAAAGTAAACAATATTTATTATACCTTTAAAATTATAGAATTAGGAGAAACTAGCGTACCAAAATAACAGGCGATAAAGTGCTGGCAATAATTTCTGTCGTGGTACTGCCCAAAAATAAATGCTGAAGCTTAGAGCGCCCATAAGCGCCAACGACGATGATATCGATGTTATTTTTAAATTGAAAGCTGAGTAAACCCTCAACCGCATCAAGTTCTAAGAGCTGATGGGTATCGACGCTAAAACCAGCTGCCTGTAAGTGTGCAGCCGCGTTATCAAGGCTTTTTTTAGAGGCTTCGTTATGATGACCGACCATGACGATATGACCTTGTAGGCCTTTTAATAGGTTGCTCTTTGCAAGCATGTGTATGGCATTTATCGCCGTTTTACTGCCATCAAATGCCACCATATATGACTGTGGCTCTTTAAATTTCTCTGAACAAATCAACACCGGTATGTTCGAGGCGCGGGCCACCGTTTCGATTTGACTGCCGATATTGATGCGGCTATTTTTATGGTCCTCACCGCGGCGTCCCATGACGATGGCGCGATTTTTTTCCTGAAAATGCTCAATCGCTGGCAGCAGTTTACCGCGGCGTTGATAAATGCAAACCTTCATATTTTGAAAGCCATTTTGAATATGACTTTTTGCATCTTGTACCAAGGCATTGCTGTAGTTGTTGACCACCTGCGCCCTTTGCTCATCGAGTTCCGATAACTCATCGAGCAAAAACTGGCGACTATTAATGCCAATGGCGCCAGATAGATCGCGTCTGACCGAAGCTGCGACATCGCTTACGTGCAATAAAGCTACTGAGATATCCAGTTTGCTTGCGTACCACGCGGCATAATCACATACTGAGCCAGTCACCGCTGAACCATCAATACAAGCCAAAACGTGCTCTTCCGTTATCATAATCTGTCCTTAGTTTTGCATTTATCTTTTGATAAACCGACCTTTTCATCACATTAAAAATGATCTAGTAGGGGTCATCATCTTACCTCAAATATAGTCATGGCAAGATTAAAGCGCTAGGTTTTAAATGCCTTTTTATAAATATAATTTTCTTTAATTATAGAACCAATATTTCACTAAAAAATATTGGTTCTACTAGAATTATAATTAAATATCAGGTTTTATGGCTGATAATCTTCTATTTAAAAACACGGTCACTTTTTAGAGAGTGTTAAATAAGCACACAAATTACAAACCAACTCTTAATCCCTGAAGATTTATAGTTAATAGTTATACGATTATTAAAGTAAGAAAAATAATATTTATGTTTCTTACTATCATTTTATTTAAAATAAGCGCTATCTTTTAGATGTTTGCATTTGCTAACTCATTAAAAATCAAAGATATAATTCTCTTTAACACCAAGCGCTTATCTAGGTTTCTCATAAGTTTGGCGGTTAAGCACACGCTACCCTTATTAGACTTCCACCAAGACTAAAATTAATCTTAGAGTATTTTTAAAATTTAGTTAATAGTATTTTTAATTACTGTATAGTTATTTGAGTTTTTTTAACTTTATATAGCTAAAAAGCTTCAAGTTATTGCTTTAGAAATAATCAAAAAACAAATCTCATCTCTTGTAATTTTATGAACTATTGTTAATTATTAAAAGTAGTTTTTAAGGACGTAAATTAAAATTTGAGACAAGCAACTTGTCTTTTATCCCAAAGTTGTTAATATACTCCATTGTATTTTATTGCTGTTTCGGTATCAAACGTCTCATTATTTTGAGGGTTTGGTGTTAATAGGGAAGTTACTAGGAAAAAAGGTATGAGTGCAATTAATCACGAAGAGCGCGTTCGTCACGAAGGTTTACGTGAAAAAATCATGTCTGCGGAGCAAGCAGCAACATTTATCTTGCATGATATGAATGTTGGAATGAGCGGTTTCACAGGGGCAGGCTATCCAAAAGCCGTCCCAGCTGCGTTAGCAGAGCGTATAAAAGCGGCGCAAGCTCGCGGCGAAGAATTCAAAATCGGTTTATTAACCGGCGCATCGACCGCTGCAGAATGCGACGGCGTCTTGGCTGAAGCCAATGGTATCAAGATGCGCACGCCTTATCAGTCAGAGCCTGCGCTACGTAAGCAAATCAACGCTGGTGAAACGCATTATTTTGACATGCATTTATCACACGTCGCTCAGCAAAGCACCTTTGGTTTTTATGGTGACATGCACATGGCGGTGGTTGAAGTGGCCGGTATTTTGCCAGATGGTCGCCTGATTCCATCTACCTCTATCGGTACCAATAACGCATGGTTGCACAATGCCGATCAAATTATTTTAGAAGTAAATAGCCGCCAAAGCTTAATGTTAGAAGGTATGCACGATGTTTTTGATGACATTGGTTTGCCGCCGCATCGTAAACCGATTCCGATTACCACACCGGGTGAGCGTATTGGCGAGCCGTACCTAACTTGTGATTTGGATAAAGTCGTCGCCGTGGTCTTAACCGATTCACCGGACCGCAATAGTAAGTTTGCCGATCCTGATGAGTGCTCAACCAAAATTGCCGGCTACATTATCGACTTTTTCCATGAAGAAGTGAAAAAAGGCCGCATGCCAGCCAACTTATTACCGATTCAATCTGGTGTAGGTAACGTTGCCAATGCAGTATTGGCGGGCTTACAAGCCAGTCCGTTTGAAAACTTAACTGGCTATACCGAAGTATTGCAAGACGGTATGTTAGATTTGATTATGTCAGGCAAAATGACCCAAGCGTCGGCAACGGCGATGTCATTAAGCCCAGAGGCATTAGCACGTTTTAATGCCAATATCGAAGAATTACGCAAACGTATTATTTTGCGCCCACAAGAAATCACCAACCATCCTGAAGTCTCGCGTCGTCTTGGCGTGCTTGCTATCAATGCGATGATTGAGTGTGACCTTTATGGTAATGTCAACTCAACCCACGTCATGGGTACCAATATGATGAATGGTTTGGGCGGCTCTGGCGACTTTGCGCGTAATGCCTTTACCTCAATGTTTGTCAGTCCGTCGGTTGCCAAAGGTGGTGCTATCTCATGTATCACGCCCATGGTGTCACACGTTGACCATACCGAGCATGATGTGATGATCATTGTCACTGAGCAAGGTTTGGCAGACTTACGTGGTTTATCACCCCGTCAACGCGCGCAAAAAATCATTGATAATTGCGCGCATCCAGACTATCGCCCAATGCTACAAGATTATTATGATCGTGCTGCACAGACGGCTGGCATGCAAACGCCGCATTTGCTCGATGAATCTTTATCTTGGCATCAGCGTTATGTTGAAACCGGCGATATGCGCGTCAAAAAAGGTTTGGCTTTGGCGGTTTAGGTTTCAGTGCTTAACTAAATACTTACTGAAAGGCTTAGCGCCATAATCAGCGCCGTAGCTGATGACACAATGAAAAACACCGCTTGTCTGTTAGTAGATAAGCGGTGTTTCTTTGTCTTTTAGATACAGGTAAATTTAAAAGTAAAGGTTACAAGTATGATTTTTAAATGCTTAACTATGGCTGTTTAAATACTCAATCAATGGCTCAATGCCAGAGTCGGCAACCCCAACGCCTTGGGCGACCAAACGACCGTCTTTATCTAATACAGATATCAGATTAGAGTGGTTAATATCACCATTATCGGCAAATTGATATTTGATATTTAAGGTGTTGGCAAGCATGCGGGTGCTGGCTTCATCGCTACGAATCAGGCGCCAGTTATCACCAAGATTATTATGCTCAGCAAAGTTTTTCATCACATCAACGGTATCGCGCTCCGTGTCCAAAGTCGCCAGTAAAAACTCCGTTTGCGCACGTGCTTCAGGCGTCATCTCTTTGTACATCTGTTTCATGGATTGCACCAAGATAGGGCAGGTATGCTGACAGCTGGTATAAGCCATCACCACCACTTGGTTTTTACCCTCAAGCTTATCAAGCTCAAAGGTATTGCCACGATGATCTGTCCAGTCGCCGCCTGCTTGATAAATAGAATACTCTTGCCCGAGCGCTTCTGCTGGTTCTTGGGCATTCATATCGGCATGATTCATCTGTTGATGATCCTTACCTTTCATGTCGTGATGATTATCTGTCGCGACTTTAGATTCAGAAGTAGTATCAGCTTGACTGTCTTGCGTCGTCGCCGAGTTAATCGCGTCAGGATTGCTACAGGCGAGTAAGCCAATACAGAGCCCAGTAGTCAAAGCCAGTTTGATAGCATAAGCCAGATGAGACAATGGCTGAGTTACTGTATTTTTTGGACTTGTATTTTGTAATCTTGTATTTTGCATAGTTTTTATTGTTTTCATAAGGCAATCCTTAAATACCATTAAATTCAATTGAGCATAAAAAGTAGGGCGCTGTGTTAAAAGGGTGCTAGGTTAAAGTAGAGCGCTATGTTAGGGCAAGTTAATTACTAGCACAGCGAAAACCTAAGCTGCTGACCGTGTATTTGGCTTCTAAGCTTGAGCGAAAACCATAGCGCATAAAGGCTGCATAATCACTTGGGTCGACCGCACCGGCTGCACCCGAGCCACAAAACATCTCTTGGTTTAGATTGCTGTCTGAACGTGATTCGCCGGTGACCAAGCTATTGTTAAAATTCTCTGTCCATTCCCAAATCAAACCGTGCATGTCTTTGACGCCCCAATAGTTGGCAGGGCTTTGTCCGACATCGGCAAGCTGGTCTTTATTGCCTGCCGATTTAGCATACCAATCAAGAATGCGCTGGTTGTAACCGGCCTCCAAGCTACCATTTTTATTGCTGGTAGAAGCTTGTGCGACATATTCCCACTGTTCAACAGTTGGCAAGCGCTTGTTTTGCGCACGGCAATATTGATTGGCGGCATACCATGAGACATTGACCACAGGCTTACGAAAATCCGCCTTTTTAGGCACAGAGATATCTTTGGTATTGATCCAGTGCTTTAGATAACCAGAATCGGCAAAAATAGGTGCAATGGCACGTTGGCGAAACTTTGGATTTTCTTTTATAAATTGATAAAACTGTATATTGGTGACGGGTAGCTCATCAATTTTGAATGTATCGACTGCCACCAATGGTGAATTTTTGCTCAAATATAACGGACGATAAGTGCCGGGCTGAATAGTCAGCTCTTTTGCTTGCGCTTGCGTGCTTATCAACGCAAAGTCGGTTGTGACGCTAAGAGCACTAACGACCAATAACAGTGCGAGCGGGCGAGCGGTTGTATGCACAATATTCCGAGCGTTCATATTTAGAGTGTTGTTTTTTTGAATCTCAATGCTGCGAGTGTTGCTTTTGCGAGTGTTAGTAATGTAAGTCCATAACATAACTAGGGCGTGTTGAACATTCATAATTTGAGCCAGATATAAGCACAAGCAAGAGCGACTGTATTTTCATAACTCTGCTTGAGCTTATCAAATCTGGTGGCAACCGCCCTATACTGTTTTAGTTTGGCGAAAGCATTTTCTACTAGA
>NZ_VKLR01000069.1:0-1007 GCF_007280595.1 Psychrobacter sp. YGAH215
TATTGATCGTGTAAGATACAATTTTGCAAAACACCATTGGTTAATAATCAAGAGAAACGCGACTTACAAATCACCTTTGTGTAGCTTATTTTATAAATAACTCACCTGAGAAAACACGAAAATTTATTCTGGCGTAATTACTACTATTGTTGAAAAATATACACGCGAGGCAGGTAATGCTGTACATAAACACGACACCATAAACTTAAATAACAAGGGTGGTGTCGCGTCATCACTTTGACGAGGGAATTTGAGAAATAGAAACTATCCAGAAATTCTTGGAATGGCTTTGAGCTAGAAAATATTTGGTACTACATTAGCTTGTACATTCACACTTAATACCTGTGTTGACCATGAAGACTGATTGTGGTATTGTATCTTTCACGATAACTCGTTTCACGGATAGTGGGTAAATAGAGAAACGAGAAGAAAAAAAGAGTCGTCAAAAGTTGAATTCAATTCTAAAGGTGTACTTTTTGTTGACACGATTTTATTCTCAGGATGCACCGCCACTAATCCCCTTTTTCTTTACGTGAATCTTTGTTAAAATTTCACAATTTGAATCATCCATAAGGAGAGAGCAAGGCTTGGCAGTCACCACGATACTTTATTTAAGAAATTTGCTTTGTATTGTACAATGTCTGAAGTCCCTAATCAAGAGTCTCCGAGTTCATCGATATTCAAACAATCGAATGCTTCAACATCAACAAAAGTATACGGTGCTCCATCTAGTTCACAAATTGCTAATGTCGACTTCAACACCTTGAGAAAATTAAATACGAATACTTCGTTTTCGTCAAACCTAACTAACTCAACCACTAAAACAAGCAATGCTTTATCCAGGCTATTCACTAGAAATAAGTCATCATCTAACATTTCAATTCATCCCTCTTCAAGCGACGATGATAGCTCACCAAAGACACTTCGGGAATCTACATCTCCATCTGAATCAAGCAAGAGTGTTAGTGGCAATAAGTTGAGAATTGCCAAAAAGTTGAAGTTTCCCA
>NZ_VKLR01000070.1:0-973 GCF_007280595.1 Psychrobacter sp. YGAH215
ATTGACTTCCTCTGCTATCCAGATTTCAAACTTCTTATTGTAACAGTTATAACTGCGTTCTTCATCTCATCTAATTGATTGATTTGTTGTCGTTGAAGAAAAGTGATATTTTTTTGACCAGCTTTTTTTCTGCCAACTTTTTTTTCGATGACTTCTCCACACTTGTCTCCACGTTTTCCCTAAGTTTTTTTGCCACGTCAGAAAAAAAAAATTTTTTTTACCACTTTTCTTCCCACCACCAACAATGCTATTCTTCTGACTACCAGAGTGCCAGTTCTACATATGTTCCGATTTCCTAGCTCTTCAGAAATCTTTATTGTTCTACCATTGAGTGTTTGCTGAAACTATAAACTTTCCCACCACCAGTTCTGCCACCCCTACCTTTTGCCAGCAAATTCTTCAATTCTTGAAACTCCTCAAATTCATTTAGTCTATCGACTGTGCCACCACCAGTGTCTGCACCAACTGCAAAGTTTAGCTGTTCAAATTCGCCAACTAATGTTGACTACTGTTCACACTGCCATCTTGTGCATCCTCCAAAAACAACACAATTGACATCAGCTTAAAAACCGGGCATACACAACTGCTGTTCAGTCTGCAATCACATCACCATTCTATTTCATGCTGCCATGATTTCTACGAGATGTTGTTCTACAAATGAATTTTCAACCTGCAAATTCACTATAATTGACGTCTAGCATTCACACTGCCACAACTAGCAAACACAATTCATGCTGCCACAAATTCTACAACTGCCATTAGTTGAGTACTGTTCTTCAATTGATTTTTCAACCACCAAGCACAGCAGCACAACGGTCTTCCACAGTTCTTGTTGCCACAATTTCTACAACTGCCATTGACTATTGAATTTTCAACCAGCATTCACAAATCATTTCCCACTAGTTGTTCATCCTGCAAATTCACCATAATTGACGTCTAGCATTCACACTGCCACAACTAGCAAACACAATTC
>NZ_VKLR01000071.1:0-961 GCF_007280595.1 Psychrobacter sp. YGAH215
CTTATGTTAGGTTTTATTTGCTAAGTATATTTCAACCATTACAACTTCACTTGAACGAGCTATCTATGAGAAATCATAATGGAAGCAAAATTATCAGAATAGACGACCTTCTACTTGTTTCGTTTCGGAAAGTTTTTATTACTGAACAGGGAATTGGAAGTGGGGATAGAGAGACATCTCAATTTATGGGGAATGCTGAAAGTGAAGATCTTACAGGGAATGGGTTGTTGACTTCTACTTTGGCTGTTTTGTCAAGTATATCATAGGAGGGATTGTTGCATACAGAAGACACTATACAATAAAATCATTATGTTTTTGCTAAACAAACATTATTGAGTATTCCAGTTGTCAAATAACAGGTATGAGACACTATAGCAATCTCAAGAGTATTACAATACCACCACAAGCGTTTGAAAATATGTACAGACAATAATAAGCATGTCTTTTATTTGTGGTAAATTTGGCATTATTGTATAACAAGAGGTAATTATTCATTTTCTGTTTAGCCACTACAGTTTCTTCCAACGATGCTTATTTGTTTCAAATGGTTACAGGCACCTATAGCCTATTCAAGCTAAATTGTGTTATCCTTACTACTTAGCTATTCCATACTAAAAAAATATGCATATTAACGTATACCTTATATGTGCATCTCATATATGTGGGTGATATGAAATTCATTGATGCTTTATTGATAATTTAGGCACTATCGACTATAATTATTATTCTTGGAACCAGGATGGTTCAACAGCTGGTCAAGAATGTACAAGGCGGGATTATTTCTACTTAGCCGACGTTGCACTAATGTAATATAATTAATGAACATTTGTTTTATTCCTGAATACTACTACTATTGACTTTAAATACTATGGGATAAATTCAATTTTGCTTTATGTGCCTTTAAAATAAGAAGAACATTATAATCTGCTTCTATTACTGTTGTAATGAATACAAATAGGCT
>NZ_VKLR01000072.1:0-863 GCF_007280595.1 Psychrobacter sp. YGAH215
TAGGGCGTGTTGAACATTGGATATAAATTTCTGGCAAAAAAAATAGCGAACGGTTAATCTTTAAGTTCTCACACAAAAAGGATATCGTTCGCTATGCCTCGCACTATGCTCAAAGATGAACACTGGACAAGACTGAAACCTATATTACTAGAACTTAATATCTATGACAAAGGAAATCTTAGACAAACGGTTGAAGGCGTGCTTTATCGCATGCGTGTTGGCTGTCCTTGGCGCGACTTACCCGAGCATTTTGGCAAGCCTAATACCATCTATAAAGCTTACCAGCGCTGGTCTCGCAGTAATAAGCTGATGGCATTATTTACGTTACTGATCAAAGACGCAGACCTTGAGTGGGTCTTCATTGATGGTACTCATATTAAAGCGCATCAGCACAGCAGTGGTGGCAATGAGAACCTACAATCCATTAGTAAAAGTGTGGCAGGACGCGCGACCAAGATTCACTTGGCAGTAGATGCGCATGGCAATCCGATTACCTTTATCTTGTCAGATGGCACGACCCACGATGTTAAAGTCGCACCTGACTTAGTAGACAAAGTTAATTTGAGCAACACAGAGGTTTTATGTGCCGATAAAGGCTATGATTCTGATGCACTACGGGCGCATATTGAACAAGCAGGGACACGGGATAACATCCCTCGAAAACGAAATACTCAGTCTTCTAACGACCATATGGACTGGGACTTATATAAAGCGAGGCATCTAGTAGAAAATGCTTTCGCCAAACTAAAACAGTATAGGGCGGTTGCCACCAGATTTGATAAGCTCAAGCAGAGTTATGAAAATACAGTCGCTCTTGCTTGTGCTTATATCTGGCTCAAATTATGAATGTTCAACACGCCCTA
>NZ_VKLR01000073.1:0-1353 GCF_007280595.1 Psychrobacter sp. YGAH215
AACAGGCTAGAGGCGATCTGTAACTCTCAAAATCAGTTGATCGTAGAATCTGACATGGTGAATATCACAGCTGAGTCAGTGAGTCGAATAGCAAATCTGTGAATCAAATCTGTCGAATCGTGTAACTCACGGATGTCTAACTTCTTGGGATCAATTCTAAATCACTCAATGGAATCAGGGAACTGATGGAAGTTCAAACTCTCGAAATCAGTCGGTCAAGTGAATATCAGTCAGGGAATCAAATCGAAATCTGGGCCTCGTGTGACTCAATGTGGGCGAATCAGTTTGTGATCGCAAGACTGGAGGGAATGAAATCAAATTTTTCAAATCAGTTTTTGATTGGCGTGACTCACGGATGGCAAGACTGTAAGTGATTGAAATCTGTAAGGGTGCACTATAGTCAGATTGTAGTTGGCGTAACTCAGAACTGTGAAGCTGTCGATGTGTAGGCTTTTGCAAATGAATGAGTCTCTAGTCGGCGTGACTCACGGATGGCAAGACGGGTGGGAATCTCAGATGTGTCAAACTTGGCAATGTGGATGACTAGTGATTGGAGGGGTGTGTGTAATTTACGGAAGTCAAACAGGTGGTGGCAAAAAGGGAGGGTGGCAAAAAAGTGGGAAGAGGGGAAAAAAGATTTGTTGGTGGTTACCCGATTGGGAAGTCGAGGGAGTGGTAGCAGCGGAAAAAAGATTTGTTGGTGGTTACCCGATTGGGAAGTCTAGCAGAAGTGATGGAAGCGAGAGGTGTGGGTAGTTGCCTAAATAGGAAGTCAACTATATGCAGTACCGCTTAGGGGGGGTATTTTGGGGGGTCACGAAAAGGGCGAAAAGTGGAGATCTGGGTCTCAAAGCGGGTTCGCTGTGATTGTGGAGATTGGGGGAGTGCAATGGTGAGTGTTGGGAGGGTAGAAGTGTAGAACTGGGGGAGATAATGTTGAGTATATTTTGTGTGGGAATTGCCTAAATAGGAAGGTGAGGGGTGTTATATGCAGGATCACTTAGGGGTGCAAAAAGGCACTTAGAGAGGAGCTACGGCAATGGGAGTTAGTGCGATGTGATCAGTGCAATCAGGGGAGTGCAATGGTGTTTGTAGTGGAGCTGGAAGTGCAAAAATGGGGGAGATAGAAATTGGTAGGAGTTGCCTAAATAGGAAGGTGGCTTATATGCAGGACTCGAAGGGGGGTACTTTAACTGGTCGAAAAGGGGAACCTGGAGCTACTGTGCGGATGGTCACTACTTTGTTTTTATTTTTATAGAGCGGTGGGAGTGTTGTGCGGATGTCTAACTTCTTGGTGTACGGATGTCTAACTTCTTGGTGTACGGATGTCTAACTTCTTGGTGTACGGATGTC
>NZ_VKLR01000074.1:0-1424 GCF_007280595.1 Psychrobacter sp. YGAH215
GTCATAAATGTTGGTTTGCGTTTAATCAGCGCAGTCATGAATAACAAACTACAACAAATCATGGAATCACATTGGGACCATGATCAACATGCCTTTATTAAAAACCGATCAATCCAAGACATAGTGGAAAAATTTGCCATCACTTGGGAAAGAGTCAAAAGATGGACTACTTACCCATTTGCTATGGTGTTGCTTGATTTCTCAAAAGCTTTTGACAGCCTCAACCACTCATACATTAATGCGGTACTTATGAAATACAAGTTCCCTCAATCATTCATCAACTTCTGTATGGCCATTACAAGCGGCCACATAGGAAACATTCGTATCAACGACAAATCATCAGAACCCTTGCGATTATTGGCAGGAGTTAGACAAGGAAATCCTTTGTCACCCACCATCTTCATTCTTTGTCTAGAACCATTCCTAGCAAAGCTAAAACACTCAATTGTGGGTATACCACTTGAAGCTAACATTTTTGTGAAAGTACTTGCCTACGCAGACGATGTTACAGTTTGCTTAAACAACCCAGAAGAACAACACATTCTATCAAATGCCCTCAACCAATTTGCTAAGGCATCGGGTTTGGAGGTGAATAAGAATAAAACAATTTTACTATCCCGAAAAATAGGCCTGTACAAATTACCATTCCAAAAGCATCATGCTGACAAACCAGAAATCAAATACATGGGAGTTCCACTCTCACCGAAACTCAAACTCACGTTTCTTAAAAACTGGACAAAGAATCTTCACACAGCGGTAAACCTTGACCTACCATTACAGCAACGAGCCCTTGGTATCAATACATACTTAATTAGCAAACTTCACTATCAGGATACTCTCGCATCCTTCAAACAAAGTGAGATCAACAAAATCGCCCTTCAAATGAACCAATGCTTTAGAGGCGTGGGGGAAGAAAACCTCTTGGCACTACCAAACCAAGGTGGTTTTGGACTCATGGATATCAGAACACAGACGACCTATAACAGATGCAAGATAATATATAAAATGCTTACTTCAACAGAGCCACACAACTGGCACCTCCAGGTATATCGTGCAAAACTCCAACACAGAATCAACTACATCCAAAAAAGAAACAAAGGTAGCCAAATTCTCCCTTGGTACAATGCTTTGGTCTATGATTGCGGCTCACTTACAGAACGACTAATAAAATCCAGAACTCTACTCCCACATCTCACAGCATCTTTAATTGCTTGGTTTCAAATCAACAAGCAACACCTACTCCCATATACTAATGAATCACAGCTTATGGAATTTTTTCCCCAAGAAACTAGATTAACACTATACACTACCACAAAAATTAATCCTCACTTTGTCCCAACGCTCAATGGCACAGTGGATATGACTTACTACAACCATGGTTCTAAAAAACACCAGCTTGCTTTGCGCAAAACACTTATGCCGTC
>NZ_VKLR01000075.1:0-674 GCF_007280595.1 Psychrobacter sp. YGAH215
TGGCCTACAGTAGCAGTCGGTCTTATAGAGAGGAACCTGAAATTGCCCCAGTCTTGCATTGCATAATCGTATATTTATTAAACTTCTAATTAGATCATTTCAAGTAGTATTATGGACATAACCAGATTCAACAGCATCGCTTACTCACCTTTGAGACTTATGCCATAATTCTAGGGTTAACTGTCTCATCATTTCTTGGTGTAATGTTTTGCCATTTCCCCTGGTTCTGTAATTCATAGACAACAAAAATTGTTAACTTTCCATGTTTGCTGAGACTGATGTTCAATCTGAACACGAATCCATGAGCGTGGTATTATTAATCGTTTTTTTTTGATTTCTCTTGATGTTTATATGTTCCCAGCTCCTTTTAAAATCCGTCTTACTGCTCGTGTTATAGCTAGATACGTGTACTCTAGGTGTTAGATAATCGGTATTTTTCCGTCCTGCTGTGTTGCTTGATTGCTGGCACGAAAGCTAATGTTACGGTAAATCTGGAAGGAGCTATTTGTAGTTGAAGATGGTGAAATATTTGCTCTAGTTGATGAAGACTCTGCCCCTGTTGTTAGAAGACAATTGGATGATCTGCTGCTCCGTCAAATTGAACAGAACTATCACGGGATTCCAATGACTACTTGTTCACAAACAACGTCAATGTGTTGGATACATCTGTGGTG
>NZ_VKLR01000076.1:0-658 GCF_007280595.1 Psychrobacter sp. YGAH215
CATCCGTGAGCTACACGATTCGACAGGTTTCCATTTGATTGACTTCCAGACTGCTAGGCCATTCAACCACTCGCCAGTTTTGACTTAGTCCTACATAGATTACTACTCTAATACACAAACTATTCACTTCTTCTGACTTCTTGCTCAGTTCATAGTTCCGTCCCTGTCTAGCCATCCGTGATTGAAGTGCAGTCTACCCTACCTCATCCTGCAACTTGATTTCTCAAATCACTTGCCCCAGTTTGCTTCCACTTCCCATATGATTTCTCTAGCTTTATTTGCTGCGCCATTGACATCTCTCTGACTTGCCCCTCGCCTTCTTGCCATCCGTGAGTGACTTCTTGTCTGCCCCTTCTGTCACTTCACACTTGCTGCGCTTGAATCCAGCTTCTTGCTTGCCCGGCAATTTTCCATCCGTCAGTCTCATTTCTCTAGCTTCTTGTCCTGCTCTTCCTCTCATTCTGTGATTTTCCATTCATCTCCATTTGACTCAGTCTACCCTTCTGTGAGTCTCATTTTTTCTTCTCTCCAGCTGTCTTCTCATCGACTGTCTAACTTCATTTGATTGATTGACTGATTTGTTCTTAGTTTGATGTAGAAGAAAACTAACCACGTAGTTTTTTCTTGTCCAGCTCTTTTTTGCGATGAGCTGTCTTTT
>NZ_VKLR01000077.1:0-657 GCF_007280595.1 Psychrobacter sp. YGAH215
ACAATGGAAAGAGCCTTGGTTATTCATCTACTTTCTGAATGGACATTGATTTGGAAAACCGCTTTTGGAGTCTTATAATTTATAGCAGCAACTTTATTATGAGTCTTTTTTTATGCTTTTTTAATTTTTATTTTTATTTTTTGATTATTTATTTGGTTTCTTTTCCTCATAATGATGCTCCAATAATATTCCAAACAGTAGTAGTGAGTAGCGCCTAGGTTATCCATTCTGTTACCCGATTATGATGATTTTGTTAACCGCTTGAGGAGACTAATCTTATATAACAATAAATATATTATGCGTCCTTTTTTGTATTCTTTAATCTATTATTTATATTTTTATATTGTTGATTTGTTTTTTTAATCGCATAATGATGCTCCAACAAGCTTCCATAGGAGAGATGAGATTCCTGGTTCCTTAATGAATGAAATGGATTTTGAAAGTTGATTGTGAATTAGAAAAAGAAGAAAAAAAAAGTGGTATAAAGTTGCAAAAAAAATTTGGGCACCAACAAGAGTTTAAATAGTTTTGTAAATTTTGTCACAAATATAAAGAATTATTGAGTGGAGCTAAATAAAGTTGGTTGCAAAACTTGTCTGTGTAACTTCACAAATAAATTTAAGCGCCATATTTTAACTAAGGTAAAACACAATTAAC
>NZ_VKLR01000009.1:0-127707 GCF_007280595.1 Psychrobacter sp. YGAH215
GCTTGCAGACGGCAGTTTTTAGGTGGCAAAAGACTCAATAACCAGACCCTTTGGACTGAATACACCCAAGGGAAACAGACCTACAAACAACTGGCTGACAAGTATAGCTGTAGTCTTAAAACCATTCAAAGACGCTTAGACAAAGTCAGTACCCAGTATCAAGTTAAACGACCGAATACTGCTAACATCATCATGGATACCACTTACTTCGGTCGTAAGTTCGGTTTAATGGTTTTTATGGACAATACCACTAAAGCCGTTCTTTACTACGCGATAGTCAGTCATGAAACCAACAGTGCCTACAAGCAAGGAATTGATCATCTAGCATCGTTAGGCGTTGATGTACAAAGCATTACCTGTGATGGTAGACGAGGACTGCGTACGTTATTTACCTACACCCCTTGCCAGATGTGCCAGTTCCATCAGGTACAAATAGTAACTCGCTATCTCACTCGTCGACCTAAGAATATCGCAAGTATTGAGCTTAGACGGCTCACTTTAGACTTAACACAGCTTAATAAAGCTGACTTCATAGAGCACTTAGATTATTGGTTGTTAACTCATGAAGACTATCTTAATGAGCGTAGTACCAATGAGGATACTGGTAGAAGTTGGTACACTCACAAACGTCTTAGAAGTGCTTATCGTAGTCTCAGAACCAATAGCGATTGGCTATTCACTTATCAAGAATATGGGCATTTAGATATACCAAATACCACCAATTCTCTTGAAGGGTTATTCAGTGAGTTAAAGCGACAATTACACAGTCATCACGGTCTAAATGAGCAGCGTAAGTTGCGGTTTATTAAAGACTTTTTAGGGTCAAAGTCACTCAAATAGCATGAATTATGTCCATTAGCGACTACCTTCTACTTTTTAGCATGAATTTTGTCCATTACACCTAGCTTGCTAAATATTCGGCCTAATTAGTAAATCTAAGTCCAGACGTTTTAAGCGCCCATACCAACTCAACAAAGGCACGGTTGTTGGTTAAAGGCTCGCCGTCGATGATAAGCACGTAGCCTGAGCCATCAATCCATAAAAATACAAAACTGGTTTCAGGAATCAACAAATCAACTTGCTGAAAGAAAGAAATCGCTTGGCTCTCTACCGCCCAGCCGCGCTGCTTTTGGCGCAGCATAAAGCCTGAAAAGTCCGCCGCCGCCACACTCAACATATCGGCTTCTTCTTGGCTATAGCCGGTACGTGTCAGACAAAACCCTTCATCAGAGCCTATAGCTGCGCGGCGTTTACCCGATAAGCTTGAAACCACATAAGGTAAAAATTGATCAAGCGGCAAATTTGGCGCGGGCAAAAATAACGACAGCTTTTCAACCCAGCCTTTTTCCAAAAAATCGTCTAGCCAAAAATTAGAATAAGTATCAAGCCATACCGACGCAAGCATGGTTTCATGCTGTGATAATAGAGCCTGAAGAGATAATTGTTCTTCAGTCGGCTCAGCTTGCGAGAAAGCTTCAAAAACACCAGCAGGGGTTAGGGTTACGTAGGTTTTATCAGCATTTAGAGTTGATAGCATAGGGTTTACCGTTTTAGTCCGTTTTTTATGATGATCTTGGAATGTTATGAAGCAATTTGCTCATCTACTCCTTTTTTCCATTTTTAATACGGGTTTGTTCGAATTGTTTTTGGCAGTTGTTCCAGCGCTCATCAAAAACCCAGCCACTTCTGCCCAATCGAAACCAAACCAATGAAAACGCTAGCCGATCGCTACGTGATATACAATGCGCAAAGAATTCATCTTCGATTCGTTCGATAATAACGCTATCTTCATTTTCTTTGGCTTGCATAAGCGCGGTGACGATATCGTTAGCGACATCTTTAGCATCATCGCTACTAATACGCAAACGTTGCCTATTGTTGTTGAGAGAGGGAGTGACCAATATGCTCCAACGTGTTGCAAACACACTGTTACGGTCAATATAATCAAATTTTTTGGTAAACTCGTAAAATGCCTGCTCTACTTCTGGCAGAAGTCTACCTTGAATACGATCCAGTATCTCTTCAAATATATAAGGAATATCGTACCAGCAGCCATAAAGGAAGTCTGCAAGAGCGCCTTGCAAAGGTTCTCTTTCATCTAATAAGAGAGCAGCATCAATCCGTTTTTCATGGTATTCAATATTATTTGGGCTCAAAAATACTTGACGAGAATAATAGCGAAAACTGTGACGCGCTGTGATTTCCATTTTTTTAGTAAAATCTAAGTCGATCATAATAGTCTCCTTTGTTGAATCATTAATCTATCTATTGTTTGTAGGCATGCATTTATCGAAACTTCAGTAGAAAATAACGACGATATAGTAAACAAATGAAATAACGGACTATCATCTTGTGACTGTAATACCACTTTAATAAATATCGAATACCTTTATAAAAATAGGATAAAACCAACAACTATCAGCTTGATATATCATGCTGACAGTTGTGTTCAAACGTTATTGTAAAGTTTCCATTAGATCTATCATGAACTCAGCGTCTTCTTCGCTCATAGCCTCAAAACCTTCTGCCATACCAAGCTCTGTTAGTGCAGCTTTGCCCTCATCATCTTTATGAAAGTCAAGAACCGCTTGCGTCAGCTCATCTTCTTTGTCAAAACCGTCTTTGACCAACAACACGTGACTGATGGTTGCCAAATCGCTTTCAATCAGTACCGTAAGCTGCATCTTGGTTAGACGTGATAAGCCATGAAAGACTTCTGCCAAAAACATAGCAGCCTGTGCTTCGTCTTTAATCACTTTTCTAGCAGCGGCCTGATAGTTCTCGGTCACCTCCCAGTTAAGGTCAGATTCTTCTAGATCGACAGCTTCAAGTAAACGCAAACCGATCAGCTTAACATCACGGTTGTCAGCCATAGCAACCGTAGCACCCTTGCTTAAGTCTTCTAGAGTATTAATAGCGCTTTTTTCAGCGGCGGCGATGACCATTTCATCAGACTTACCGATGGGACGGGCAATAGCACGATAGCCTTTTTCACGAATTAAAGTGGCAGCGTCGAATGGATTGGCATAGATTAAATCGATATTACCTGCATTGATTTTTTCTTCTTGTTCAGTATAAGAGGCAGGTGTTACTAGATGTAGATGCATATCTGCTCGTTTTTGCATCAGAGTATTAAACATATGCCAGCCTGCAAAACGCTCAGGAGAAAAGTCAGGGGCAATTAACATATTATAGGTATGCTCACTCATGGCTTAACCCTCCTCATTCTGGTTCATTTGAGCATACTGGACAGTGGCAGCCTCAATCTTGCTACGTGATGGCTTACGGCGTACCGAGGTATAACCAACAGTCTCACCGCGGCGCACATTAGGTACGACTGTGGCATAAACCCAATAATGACTACCGTCTTTACATAGGTTTTTGACATAACCATGCCATTTATTCCCAGCTTGAACCGTATCCCATAGGTCTTTATAAGCGGCTCTTGGCATATCAGGATGACGCAAGATGGATTGTGGCTGACCGATAAGCTCGTCTTCGCTGTAGCCACTAATCTCGACAAAGGCGTCATTGACATGGGTCAACATACCGTCCAAGTCAGTACGTGAGACGATAAGCTTGCCGTCCGGATATGGGCGCTCAATATTGGTGTCATAAAGTACTCTTGAGGTACCGTCATGATAAGTATGCGCAATTTCTTCAGCTGCGCCGTTAGGCTTTTGGTCGGGTAGAGATGCACCCATAAAGACCTCCTTAATTGCGGTTATACATAGTAGTGAAGCTCATACCATAAAATCAATAACCTAAGCCAGATAGAAAAGATCTAGCTCACAGCACTAATTTTGGGGCTTGAGTAACCTCTATGAATAAAACAATAGTAGTAAATTATTAGATGAGCTTAGATAAGGCGACAGCCGCACGTTTGATGTCTAAAAAGATCAAACCAAGCTTGGCATTTGGTTTTGCCATAACGGTCAAAACAGCTTCATCCCCAGCAGAAGTTGTAATGACATAACCCTTTTCACCTTGGATCATAATGCGGTCAATATCGCCACGAGCTAATTCTTTACCCGCACGATCACCTAACGATAATAAGGCAGCAGACATAGCACCAACACGGTCATCGTCAATACCTGCTGGTAGTGCTGAGGCTATCACAAGACCATCATTAGAGATGAGAGCAGATGCTTCAACATCAGCTGATGAGCCATTTAGATCCTCTAGTATTTGTTGAAAATTTTCTGTACGCATAACGATTTCTCCGTGACGAATAAATAAGGGGATAATTGGGATTGGGGATTTGCTGATTTTAGTCTTCGACTAGTGAACAATATTATAAACTCTTACTGTTACTATTGATAGGGCAGAGCGCTATTTAACGCCTTAATATCGCGCATTTTTTACTACTTAATCTTATCTCACCACCGTTTATCGCAATTTTATTATAATTAATAAATAAAAGTTGGCATATTTTAAGTTATTTAGTATTTTTATTTTCCATTAATGTGTTTTTTTTCCTATAGTCTAAGTAGCAAGTAAAGCAATCAAAGGGTTATTTAAGACGACAATGTTGCACAAAATTACCGTAAATCACTCAAATAATAGCGGTCATTTTTTTGACTAACGAGTTTTCACGGCAGGTTTATTGATAGATTATAATGAAATAAATATCCTTTATAAATTTTGATGATGGTGATATTTACTAGACTTATACGGCAAAAAAATGCTATATAGTTATGAGATAAAAATTGTTTGTGCTTCTGGGTTTACGATTTAGAGACACATTCAGTTGGCTTCTAATCTCCCAGTTTCTATATTTACTAGCGTATAGAAACGATTTCAATCTCACATTGGTGTTTTAAATCCCATCGTTTGTATTTAAGCGATAAAACACCCACGTGAATCAGCACGATGACCATTTTTACCCTAAGGAACCTATATGAGTATCAGTCAGGCAATCGAAAAAGTCGAAGCACGTTACGCCCATCAACCTGAATTTATTCAGGCGGTAAAAGAAGTTGCAATCACCATTGCTCCGCTATACGACGCCCATCCGGAATATGATACGTTCAAAATATTTGAGCGTCTTGTCGAGCCTGACCGTGTTATCGCTTTTCGTATCAACTGGGAAAACGATAAGGGTGAAGTGCAGGTCAACCGCGGCTGGCGTGTACAATTCAGCAATGCCTTAGGCCCTTATAAAGGCGGGATCCGCTTTCATCCTACCGTCAACCAATCGGTCCTTAAGTTCTTAGGTTTTGAGCAAATTTTCAAAAACGCCTTAACTGGCTTGCCGATGGGCGGCGGTAAAGGTGGCGCTGATTTTGATCCTAAAGGTAAGTCTGACAGTGAAATCCGCCGTTTTTGCTATGCCTTTATGCGTGAGCTGCATCCATATGTCAGTAAAGACATCGATGTACCGGCAGGCGATATCGGCGTCGGTGGACGTGAAGTCAGCTATATGTTTGCGATGTATAAGAATCTAACCCGTGAGCACGGCGGTGTCTTGACCGGTAAAGGCGTGGGTTTTGGTGGTAGCTTAATGCGTACCGAAGCGACCGGCTATGGCGCAGTTTATTTCTTAGAAAACATGCTTGCCGCTCAAAACGATAACATCAAAGGCAAAAAAGTGTTGGTATCAGGTGCCGGTAACGTCTCACTCCACGCCGCTGAAAAAGCCCACATGCTGGGTGCAACAGTACTAACGGTATCTGACTCACAAGGTACGCTGCACGATGCAAACGGTATGGACCAAGAAAAAATCAACTGGCTAAAAGAGCAAAAAGCCCAAAGTAAGCCGTTGTGTGATTATGTCGATGTATTCGGCGGTGAATGGTTGGCTAAGCAAAAACCTTGGCATATCAAAGGTGATATTGCCATTCCATCAGCGACCCAAAACGAAGTTGATGAGGACGATGCCAAATTAATGGTTGAAAACGGCATTAAATATATTGCTGAAGGCGCTAACATGCCACTGACCGCTGATGCGATTGACTATGTGCGTTTGCACCGCGTCCACTATGCACCAGGTAAAGCGGCCAACGCAGGCGGGGTCGCGGTATCGGGTCTTGAGATGTCACAAAACTCTGTACGTCAATATAAAACCTTTGAAGAAGTCGATGAGCGCTTAAAGTGCATTATGAAAAATATCCACGACTGCGCCGCTGACGCTTCAGAAAAATATAACCAGACCGATAACGGTTATATCGACTATATGGCAGGGGCAAATATCGTTGGTTTTAAACGCGTTGCTGATGCCTTATGTGCTTATGGTATCTTGAACTAAACTTGTCTTAATACGAAAGCAGTTTTTCATAAACCGCGCTTATCTAAGAGGATAGGCGCGGTTTTTTTGACTGCAAACAATGATGATACATTAGGATACTTTTTTGCTGCACAGGTCTATCTCATCAGCGTTATGATAAGAAAAGCGGTAGAGTTGAATAAAAAATACGGTAAACAAAATCGATAGTAATAAATAAAAATATGAATCAGGAGACGATATGATGAATAAAATTCTCAAAGGTTTTAAGCTAACAACATTGGGTGCTTGTCTGACATTAGCCTTGACGACGGGCGTCATAACTACAGCCGCCAGTGCCGCTACTAATGTAGACGAAGTACGCGCCGCGCAAGCCGCGAAAATTAGCTTAAAGCAAGCCATTACTATCGCCAGTAAATCAGCTTCTGGTATTTTAATCAGTGCCGATTTTGATGAGGATGATAGCGATGCCATTGGCAAAGGTGGCGTCTATGAATTAGAATTCAGTACCGATAGCGTCAATTATGAAATCAAAGTAGATGCCAATACAGGTAAAATTGTAAAAAAGGAAACGGATCGTCTTGATGGCGATGATATCAACGTTTACCAAGTTCAGAAAAAAGCGAAAATCGATATTATGAAGGCTATTAATATCGCTGAAAAACAAACGGGTGGTAAGATATTAGAAATTGAATTTGAGAATGATCGCGATTATGCCAATCATACGGCGTATTATAAAGCTGACCTATTAAAAGGTAACAAGATCGTCAGCATCAATGTCGACGCTAACAGTGGTAAAACATTTGCCAATAAGTTCAAAAAGTAGCAGTTATTTTGATAAAAATAGTATAAAAGACATCAGTCATAGGGTTGATGTCTTTTTTATTGAAAACGGCTTATTTACTACGCGAGCACTTAATATAATAAACGCTCAATATAAGTATAACCAAAGTAAGCTCGTCTTACCCTTATTATGAATAAGTAGCTTCATCAAGGAGTTTCATCTAAAAAGCCGCTATATAAAGCCTTATAAATGAGTAAAGCTTAAGAATCTTACGCATACTCACTGTTTTTGTACGTTTATTCTTACCCAACTGCGCTAGTATATGAGCAAGTCATGGTTGCATAAGTAGGATTGCCGTTAAAAATATTATGAATATTAACCGTCACTTAGCCTATTTGATGCAACATAATAGAAAAATAGTATTGAAAAATAGCTGCAGTATCCTCAAATCGGGAAGCCAAAGCCAAGCATGACAGCCAATAGGCACAATTTTTCGTCAAGACTGCTTGTAATGCTTTCACCCTATTTATTGGTTTGCTACTTTTTGCCTTATTCACCTACTTTATAAGGACGTCTTATGAAACGTCGTACGCTTTTAGCCTTTGTCGCCAGTACGGTATTACTTGCCGCTTGTAATCAGTCACCTACTACTGATGCCGATACCAATGCAGCCGATAGTGTGGCGACTGGTGGTTCTGATTTGCTCCAACGTATCAATAATGGCGGCACTATTAACGTCGGTACTGAAGGTACGTATCCGCCGTTCACCTATCATGATGAGAGCGGTAAGCTGACCGGTTATGATGTCGAAGTAACGCGGGCGGTTGCTGATAAACTTGGGGTGGATGTTGAATTTAAAGAAACCCAGTGGGATGCCATGCTAGCAGGTTTGGATTCAAAACGTTTTGACATGGTTGCCAATCAGGTAGGTTTGACCACGCCTGAGCGCTTAGCGAAATATGATAAAGCGACTGAATATAGCTGGTCAGGCGCTGTAGTGTTGGCACCGACTGATGACAATCGTTATAGCTCGTGGGAAGCGCTAAAAGGACTGCGTTCTGCACAGTCGCTTAGCAGTAATTATGGTGAGCTGGCAGAGCGTTATGAAGCTGAAATCGTTCCCGTCGATGGTATGGCGCAAGCGATTCAGTTGGTCAAACAAGGCCGCGCTGACTTTACTATGAATGACAACCTTGCCGTATTGGACTATCTAAAAAAATTCCCAGACGCCAATCTTGAGATTAAATTGGTTGCGCCTGCCAGTGAGCAGACGGGTTCGGGCTTGGTGCTGCTCAAAGGAGATGACGCGGTTGTTGAAAAACTCAATGGCGCCATGGCTGAGCTAAAAGCTGACGGCACGCTAACCAAACTTAGCGAAGAATTCTTCGGTGCTGATATAAGTCAACAAAAATAATGCTAGCGTCTATAACCTCAGTATTAAGCGATTTATTGGCACTATTGCCCTTTATGGATGCTGCACGCGCCCAAATCGTTATCAACTCATTTTGGCCAATGCTCAAAGGCGGTATTTATTATTCGATACCGCTGGCATTGATATCATTTGCGATTGGAATGGTGATTGCGCTGACGGTAGCTTTGATTCGCATCGTGCCGCGTGCAGGATGGTTCCATGAGATACTTTATCGGCTTGCTCGTATCTATGTGTCTGCCATTCGCGGTACGCCGATGTTGGTGCAGCTATTTATTATCTTTTATGGCTTGCCAAGTGTTGGCGTGAAGCTCGACCCATTTCCGTCAGCGATTATCGCCTTTTCGTTGAACATTGGCGCTTATGCGTCGGAAACGGTGCGTGCGTCGATTCTGTCTATTCCAAAAGGTCAATGGGAAGCGGGCTCCACAGTTGGTTTAACCTATCTACAAACCTTTCGCCATGTGATTTTGCCGCAAGCGCTGCGGGTGTCGGTACCGCCATTGTCCAATACCTTTATCAGTTTGGTAAAAGACACGTCTTTGGCGTCATTGGTGCTGGTCACGGAGCTGTTTAAACAGGCGCAAATCATTACCGCCCGTAATTATGAGTTTATGCTGGTTTATACTGAAGCGGCGTTTATTTATTGGGCAATTTGTCTGTTTTTAACCTTTATTCAGGGCAAACTTGAAACCAGACTTGATCGTTATGTGGCGAAATAATTTTTGCTAAAAAATATAGCCATCTTGTCGTTTTTTACCATCAGCGTTTTTTCATTTGTAAGCGGAAACCTCTATGATTCAAGTCACTAATATCCACAAAGCCTTTGGTAGCAATCAAGTGCTCAAAGGCATCGACTTGTCCATTGAAAAAGGCAAGGTAGTGGTCATCTTGGGTCCATCAGGGTCGGGTAAAACCACGTTTTTGCGCTGTCTGAATGCGTTAGAGATTCCTGATCAAGGGGTAATTGCATTTGATGATGGCAGCTTGACCGTCGACTTTGCCACCAAGCCAAAAAAGAAAACCTTACTCGCTTTGCAACGTAAGTCAGGCATGGTATTTCAGTCTTATAATTTATTTCCGCATAAGTCAGCCATTGAGAATTTGATGCTTGGGCCGACGGTGGTACAAGGACAAAGTAAAGCGCAAGCGCGCGAGCAAGCGTTGGCGTTACTTGATAAAGTCGGCTTATCGGATAAAGCAGATTTGTATCCGTTTCAGTTGTCTGGTGGTCAGCAGCAGCGTATTGGTATTGCTCGTGCGCTGGCGATTGAGCCGTCATTGTTGCTATTTGATGAGCCAACCTCGGCGCTTGATCCAGAGTTGGTACAAGATGTGCTTGGAACGATGAAGCAGTTAGCTTCTGAAGGTTGGACGATGGTGGTGGTGACCCATGAGATTAATTTTGCGCGTGATGTTGCTGACCATGTGGTCTTGATTGAAGACGGTCACATAGTCGAAGAGGGTAGCGCCAAGCAGCTATTTGAAGATTCAACGCATCCACGCACGCAAGCGTTTTTGCAGCGTATCGAGCAGTAGTTCATTTTGAAAAAAGACTGGCTTCTAAATAGCCAGTCTTTTTTATTGTATAGTAAGTGAAAAGCAATACCGTAGCGTTTTTAGGACATTTTGACTACACCTTTATGCTTTTTTAACATTAGCCTTTTAAAACCCTGCATTACACCTGCAATAAAAAATTCGTTAATAAACGCTTCGCCCCCTCAGTCGCAAACGACTCTGGGTGAAATTGCACACCTTGTATCGGGTAGTCAGTGTGCGCAAGTCCCATAATCTCATCACCTGCGACCGCTGCATCTGTCAGTCTTAAGTCATGATGGGCGTCATTACTCACGACGGCGGTAACAGTTAAGCAATCTGGTAACGTATCTGCCTTTACCATCAAAGAGTGATAGCGCATGATTTCTATCTCTTGTGGCAAGCCTTGATAGACACCTGCATTATCATGGCGAATGGCTGAGACTTTGCCATGCATTGGTACGCTGGCTCGTACCACTTCGCCGCCAAAGACATGCGCAATGCCCTGCATGCCCAAGCAAACGCCCAATAGCGGCGTCGTCTTGCCCATAACCTCAATCACTTCGGCGCAAATACCAAAATAGGCCGAGTCGTCAGGCGCGCCAGGGCCGGGTGAGATGATAATGCGGTCAAGATTCATCGCCTGTACGTCAGCCAAGGTAATTTCGTTATTACGTTTGACGATGACATTTGCCGCTTGTTTAGCGCCGTCTTTATCACCATCCATGGTCTGTAAAATCTCGCCAATATATTGATAAAGGTTAAAGGTAAACGAGTCGTAGTTATCGATAATTAAAACATTCATAAGGCATAAGCTCTTTAGCAAAAGTACAATGGATTCACGCTGTCATAAAGCTGTCTAACACCACTTTCATCGCTGACAGCTTACGCTGGATTTCTAAGTATTCATCAGCAGGATTGGAGTCGTAAACATTGCCGCCGCAAGTTTGCGCATAAGCCGACTCACCATTGATAAATAGACTGCGAATAGGAATGGCAAAAATACAATCACCATTAAAATTAAAGGAGCCTAGCGCGCCGCCATAAGCACCGCGGCCATCAGGCTCAAGCTCATTAATCACTTTAATGGCTTCCACTTTTGGCGCCCCTGATAAAGTACCGGCGGGGAAGTTGCTGGCAAGGGCGCTAAACATGTCTTCATCGGGATGCAAAATTCCGACGATTTCAGAAGAAATGTGCTGCACGTGTGAGAAGCGTTTGATATCCATGAGGCTACGCACCTTTACCGTACCAAATTGTGCGACACGGCCGATATCGTTGCGATGCAAGTCGACCAGCATATTGTGCTCGGCAATCTCTTTGGCATCATTCAGTAGCGCGCGGGCAAGCTTACGGTCTTCTGCGATATCGACGCCGCGCTTAGCAGTGCCCGCTAATGGGTAGGTTTCCATCTCACCTTGACGTAAGCGAAACAGCAGCTCAGGGGAGGCGCCAATGATGCATTGCTGAGCAAATTTCATAAAGTACATATGCGGTGACGGATTGACCGCGCGCAGCTTTTCATAAATCGGCATCTTATCACCGCTAATACAATATTTAGATTTAAAGCCGACTTCGCACTGAAAGATGCGCCCAGAGATGATGTCTTCTTTGACTTGCAGCACCGCTTTGGCGTGCTCATCTTGACTCATGCCATCACCCAAAAACTCTACCGAGGGTGGTTCATAATTGGGGATGGGCGCGTCAAGTAAGGCTTTGATTTGCTCTATACGGTTGTCTTGTTGTTCAGTTGGATAGTAAAAATAGAATATTTCGCCGGTCATCTTATCAAGCGTTAAGCCATCTAAATACACACCAAATTTGAAGGGTTCGAAATCATCACTGGCTTTGGCGTTGAGACTTGGCTCAAAAAAATTGACACTGTCATAACCCAAGTAGCCAACCAGTCCGCCGCTTTGGTCGCGCGCAATAACGTGCTGCGGGGTGATGCTGCGTAATAGCTGATAAGGATTGTCAGTTTGATAATGTGTGGTTTCGGCGGTTTTATTATCAGTAATTGCTAAGGTGGTACGGTCGATAGCGGCAATAGTCATCACTGGGTCAAAACCAATGGCATGGTGGCGCGCCATATGTCCATCCTCGCCCAATGATTCAAGCAAATAACAAGTCTCAAAAGCGCGCTCAATACGCTTAAATAACGCAAAAAAATCTATATCCTGCGTGAGTTTGATACGCTGTGGTTTGCTAGGAATATCGATAGCAGCAGGTTGGTCAGGCTTGGAAGTAGAAGCGGTCATAACGATGTCCAAAATAGTTCAATGATTTATCAAAAAAATAAGGCAGAATGAAATTATGTTTTTGCCCAATTAAGCGTCTTTTTTATGCGTATTTTCTCTATGAGTTTTAAGTAGGGCGCTCACATCGTGACTTTGCATGGCTTTCGCACCGCGCGAGACAGTGGCGATACCGACGCCGAGCTGCTCAGATATCTCACGCTGGGTGATACCGCGCTCTAACAAATCAAAAATACGGATGCGATTGGCGATTTCTTGTTGTTCTTTATCGGTCAATAGCGCAGTAAATAGCTCGTCGATAGCGCTACTATCGTGACAGCTGGCCAAATGAGTTAATAGACTGTGATAAGGATTGGCGCTCATAATATATAATCTTAGTAAGAGAAAGGATAATAAGCAAAATATTGTTTCGTTTCAGTATTCTAGTACAGTAGTACAAGAAAAACAAGTAACGTGTTTGGACGTTTAGCGTTATTTGTTTAACGCTTGATGTTGAAGGTTAAATTGAAAATAAAAATAAAAGCCAGCGCATGGTGATATGCTGGCTTTTAGGTCATTTATAATTTTAGATAAATTAACGCTGTGGACGTATAAACGGCATGTGTCTATTTACGTCTTTATAGAGTAAATACCTAAATGGACCAGGGCCCCCGGCGTAACAAGATTGCGGGCAAAATGCGCGTAGCCACATAAAATCACCTGCTTCAACTTCGACCCATTCACCGTTTAAGTGATAGACGGCTTTACCTTCTAGCACATATAAACCATGTTCCATGACATGGGTTTCATCAAACGGAATCACGCCGCCTGGTTGAAAAGTAACGATATTGACGTGCATATCGTGACGCATATCAGACTGTTCGGTAAATCTCGTGGTTTTCCAAACACCATTGGTTTCTGGCATCTCAATCGCTTCAACATCATGATCGCTGGTGACAAAGGCTTCTGGCGCATCAAGTCCTTCTACAAACTGATAGGCTTTGCGAATCCAGTGAAATTTAACAGGCTCATTACTATTATTTTTTAGCGTCCATTGACAGGCAGGTGGTAAGAAAGCATAACCACCGGCTTCAAGATGATGGGCTACGCCTTCGATAGTAATATCCATCTCACCTTCAACGACAAACAGCACGGCTTCGGCATTAGTGTCGAGCTCAGGCTTGTCGGAGCCGCCGTTTGGGGCGACTTCAACGATGTACTGTGAAAAAGTTTCTGCAAAACCGCTTAAAGGACGCGCAATCACCCACATGCGCATACCTTCCCAAAACGGCAGGTAGCTAATCACAATATCGGTGAGCACCCGTTTGGGGATAATCGCATACGCTTCGGTAAAAATAGCGCGGTCAGATAACAGTTGCGTTTGCGGCGGTAAGCCGCCAGTTGGGGCGTAATAGGTACTTTTAATTGGCATTATTAATAATCCTTAGGGGGTTTTGCTGTGTTAAATTAGTGTCTATCTTCAAGAGATAAAGGGTGAGTACGGCTGTTTAAGTCTTATTTTCATTTAAGCAAGGCATTAAAAATAGCTTAAATAGTTCAGCTTAGTCTGCGATTTGTGTATTTGGTTCGGCTTGTTCATTTGCTACTTCAATATTCACTTGCCAATCATCAATGGCCAGCTCGTAGCAGTTATTACCCTCACCATTGATACGGTCAATGACCAAAAAATCTGAGTCGCGACCAAGTGCCAGCAGCGGATGATGCCAGACATTGGCATCGTATTGCACGCCTTGATGCGATTTGGCATAAAACACTGATAAATCAGCGGCCGAACGTGGTGGTTCACCAGCTTGTGCGACGACGACAATATAATCTTGACCATTCATCGAAAAAAACGCTTGCGACCCAAAGGGATGATACTCCATCACCGATAAGGCGATAGGCAGTTCGCGCTTTTTGGCACGAAAGATACTGAAGCCAACATCGCCGCCGTCAAGCGTAGCCTGCGTAATCGCATGATGTCGACACGCATAACCTTTATTAATAAAGAAGCAGTTTTCAGAGGTCTGCTCTTCTTTGTCATAGGGTTCAATCACCGTACCATAAGGTGCAAATTCGGCCTTGGTTAAAGGCCTCGCGATAATTGTGGTAGTCATGATGTCACCTTTTGTTTAATGAGCAGTTTTATGTATTTAGTTTAGCTAGCGCCAGATGATTACATCCAGTTGGCGATGTTATCGTCAGTAGCTGGATGGTTTTCATACCAGTGTTTAGCAATGTCATCGCGGCGGCATATCCAGACATCGGGTTTGCTAGTAATGTATTGCAAGAACTTTTTGAGGGCAGTGATGCGGCCCGCACGGCCAATGATGCGGCAGTGCAAACCGATGGTCAGCATTTTGGGTTCGTTTTTACCATTTTTATCGCCCTCTTCGTATAAGGTATCAAAGCTGTCCTTTAAGTATTGATAAAAAGGCTCAGCATTGGTAAAACCAGGGCTTGAAGCAAAGCGCATGTCATTGGTCTCTAAGGTATAAGGAATCACCAAATGCGGTTTACGAGTGATTTTATCACCATTTTCTACTTTTACATTTAGCCAGTAGGGCAGCTCGTCAGCATAAGAGTCTGAATCATAGATATAACCGCCTTGTTCAGCGACCAGCTCACGCGTGTTGGGACTATCGCGGCCGGTATACCAACCAAGCGGCTGACGACCAAGCATACGCTCGAAGATTTCGGTGGCGCGGCGCACGTGTTCGCGTTCCGTTTCGCGATACATGTATTGATAAGTAATCCAGCGTAGCCCGTGACTGGCGATTTCGTGACCATCTTCTAGCACGCGCTCGATAATATGCGGCGTTTTTTCAGCAGCGGCGGCGCAGGTAAAGGTAGTGATGGGCAGGCCATACTCTTTAAAGGTATCTAACACGCGCCAAACGCCCACGCGGCTACCATACTCAAAGGCGGATTCGATAGATTGGTGGCGATTGTTAAATTCGGGCGTACCTAGTACATCCGATAAAAAGCGCTCCGATTGACCATCGCCATGAATGACGCTATTTTCCGCGCCTTCTTCAATGTTTAATACAAACTGTACGGCAATTTTCGCGCCGCCCGGCCAATTGGCATTTGGCGGATTGCCTGCATAGCCTTTTAAATCACGCGGGTAGGTGCCGTGATTAAAATCACTGGTTATTTTTTGACTCATTTTTAAACTATCCTAAATACAATAAAGCAAATTAAAGGTGAGTATTTCTACTGTCGGCTCATTAACTAATTATCTGACTAAATAACTGTCTCATTAAATAACTATAGCCCTGAAGCGTAAGCGACGAGTTGTTGGCGTTCTGCATCGGTCAATTGAGTGAGATTGCCCAGTGGCATATAGCCAGTTTGTACCGCTGTGACAATTTTGTCTTGATGGATTTTCATATCTGCTGGCGTCTGCAAAATGATGCCCGCTGGCGGTGCGGCAAATCCTTGCTGGGTTGGCTGCGCCGCGTGGCAAGTGGTACAACGGGTGTAGACGATATCCATAATGGCATCATCTGCTGAGGCAGTCACAGGTACGACTTCGGTAGCCGCTTCATTGGCAGCGCCAGTTTCGGTAGCAGCACTCATTTCCGAGTTATCGGCTGAACCAGCAGTAACTGGTGGCGTAGTGTCCGATGTAGTGTCTGGTGTAGCGTTTGCTGTAGAAACAGAGGCACTAGCAGCGGGTAATGGCTCAACAGGGGCAGGACGCATCCAAATAATCAATAATACTGTTGCTAATGCCGGAATCCAGAGGAATTTTGGCTTGTGATGCCCCAAGTGTTTTTGATTAAAATAATGACGTACCGTTGCTGTGATGATACCGACAAATACCAACACCAACCAACCGTGCGCATGTGAATACATCATCGGATAGTGGTTGCTAATCATGGTAAAGATAAGCGGCAGGGTAAAGTAGTTATTCATCAGCGAGCGGTTTTTTGCTTGTAGCGCCAAATCCGCCACTTCTTTGCCGGGCTTCACACCGCGGCGCACACAATCTACCAACGCGCGCTGAGCAGGCATAATACCAAAGAAGACGTTCCCCGCCATTACCGTCCCTAAAATGGCACCAATATGAATAAATGAAGCGCGATCACTAAATAGCTGATAAGAGCCCCAGCAAGCGATCACTAGTAATATAAAGATAATACTGCTAAAAATCAGCGAGTTTTTACCAAGACGACTACGAACAATCACTTCATACAGAAAGTAGCTACCAAATAAAAACAATAAGCTGGTCGAAATCGCGCCGATACTGCTGCCAAAAGCGACTTTACTGGGATCAATCAGATAGGCAGTCGCATTGAAATAATAAACGATAGCCAGCATCGCCATGCCAGTAAGCCAAGTGGTATAAGCTTCCCATTTAAACCAATGCAGGGTTTTTGGCATCTCTTCTGGTTCAAGCTTATATTTGGCTATTTCATAAAAGCCGCCGCCATGTACCGCCCATAAGTCACCGGATATACCCTTGTCCGCCTTCCACTGTGGCGGCTTACGTAAACTCATGTCTAGCCAAACAAAGTAAAAGGAGGCGCCAATCCACGCCACGCCAGCGATGACGTGAAACCAGCGGAAAAATAAAGCGACCCAGTCGAGAAGATATGCACCCATGCGCGAATTGTCCTTTTCTTTGCAATACTTTTTTATTCAATGTTTGGTTCAGCGTTCTGTCGTTAATTGAAAACGGTAAAACAGACAGCTATAAATCCATTAAGCCATTCATTTATGAACCGCGATAGGTACTATAGCCGTGTGCGCTGAGCAGTAGCGGTACATGGTAATGACCGCCATCACTGATCATAAAATCGATGACTACTTGCGGGTAAAATGCCGTGAGATTTTGCGCGTCAAAATAGGCTTGGGTCGCAAACGTCAAGGTATAACGGCCAACATCTAAATGATATTTAGCGATATCGATACTAGTATCAAATTTCCAGCTGTCAGCGGCAACTCGACCATCGGCGTTGGTGACACCTGTTGCCAATAGATAGGTCTCACCGTTTGCAGGCACGCGGTGGAGGGTGACTGCGATATCAGCGGCAGGTTTGCCAAGATGGGTATCTAAAATGTGGGAGGAGAGAGTGCCTGACATGATCATTCCTTTAATATAGTAAAAATAAGCACATTTGCTTTAAGCAGTGCCGAGTAGTTTTTGTAAGCGCAAACGGGTAATTTTATTTTGCTCAGTAGCCGCATTTAGTAGCTCAGTGGCGCGGTCGTTTGGCAGGCGTGTGAGTAATAAATCCAGCATTTCTTGCGCGCTTTTGCCCGTCGCAAAGACGATAAAGATAAAGCCAAATTTAGCGAGATACGCTTGATTGCCTTTTGCCAATGCTTCAATGACATCCATGTCAGCATTATTGGCACCAGATTGCTCATGCGCCGCGCTGTCTTGCGTATTGCGGTATTTTTCTTTTAATGAGTCAACGTTGCCGATTTGTGGATGACCATCAAAGGCCTCAAGCAAATTGGCTTCTTGGGTTTGCGCTTGCTGCCAAGCCTTGTCGCTACTGGCAAGTAAGTCGTCTATATCTGCAAAAGGGCGAGCGCCAGCTACGTCATGCGCCCATTTGCTGCTAGTGCAGCAGGTCAATAGTTTTGAGAGTGCTTCGTCTGGCGAGAGGGCATTAAATTGCGCTAGTGTTAAGCTCACGGTGACATCCTTTTCATTTAAATTTAAAACTCTTTATTCTTATGTTTAATTGAGTGATAAGTGGTTTAATAACATCCATTCTGCTTAAACCTGACCATTTGGTCAACTGTTTTATGCAAATTATTTTTATACGCTGGCGAAAACCCTGCTATATTTTCGCTAAATAAAAAATAAAATTGGCTTATCAGTGCTGTTATATGTTGCAATATGGCTACTTATTTATCCTCCTATCCAATGGTTTATCTTATGACCCAACCTAATCATACATCTCAAGCGTCCGATTCTGAGGCGCCTATTCATCGTAATCAGCAAGATATCCGCGCCCAAAATCAAGCAGTAATTTTGGCAGCTGCAGAAGAAGAGTTTGTATTACAAAGCTATCGCGGCGCTACGATGCAGGGCATTGCTGATCGGGCAGGACTACCAAAAGCCAATGTCCATTACTACTTTAAAAATAAAAAAAACCTCTACAAAATGGTTTTGCGCTCTATTATTGAAGAATGGAACGACGGTTTGGTGACAATGACCGTCGATAGCGACCCAAAAGCCGTGATAGAGAAGTTTGTACGCACCAAATTACACCAAGCGTTTGTGCATCCAAACCGTCATAAATTGTTTGCGTTAGAGGTCATCGGCGGCGCCCCATATTTACATGACTTTATGTCGACAACCATGAAAGAGTGGGCGCTTGATAAATCACAAGTGATGAAAACTTGGCATGAGCAAGGCAGAATTGGCATCGCTGACCCATTGCAGCTGTTGATTTTGATTTGGGCAACGACGCAGCGTTATGCAGAATTTGAAACAGAAATCGTCGGTCTGCTACAAAAAGACGCTTATGATAAGCAAGATGAAGCGCGCGCGGCTGACTTCTTAATACCTTTTATTCTGCGCGGTTGCGGGCTTGAATAGCGGATTTTACATAGCGCGCCATTTACTCAGCCAAGCCAGCCGCCGTTATAACGGCTAACCTTCAACCTCACTTTTCGGCAACACGCGCACAGGTTTTAGACCATCTTCTATATGTTGATCAGACGTATCAAACTCGACGCCATAGTTCTTTGGCAAAATCATATCCAACGTGATAGCGACGATACCTGACATGGTCACTGCCGAGCCAAAGATATTGCGGAACAGCTGCGGCGTTTGCGCAAAGACATCAGGAACAAACGCGATACCCATCGATAAACCAAGTGAAGTCGCAATAATCAAGATATTACGGTGGGTAAAATTCACTGTGGATAGGATGCGGATACCCGCAGTAGCAACGGTTGCGAACATCAATAGCGTCACGCCGCCAACCACAGGCTTTGGCAGCTGCGTAAAGATAGCGCCAAGGATAGGGAATAGCCCCATGGTAAATAAAATCGCCGCCACATAAAAACCCACATAGCGGCTGGCGATACCAGTCATTTGAATGACGCCGTTATTTTGGCTAAAGGTAGTGACCGGAAAGGTATTAAATACCGCGGCAATCCACGAATTGACCCCATCACCTAGCACGCCGCCTTTGATACGCTTTTCGTAGACAGGACCTTGAATAGGTTCGCCTGAAATCATTGAAGTTGCGGTCAAATCGCCTGAGGTTTCGATACTGGTAATGATATACATAAAGGCAATCGGAATAAACGCTTGCCAATCAAAGCTCAAACCGTATTTAAAAGGAATAGGGACGGTAAGTAACGGCGCTTCAGAGACTAAAGAGAAGTCAATACGCCCCATCAACATCGCCGCAAATAAGCCAAGCATCAAACCGATAAAAATAGCGCTTGAGCGAATCACTTTATTATTGACGATGCTAATCAGCACCACGCTGACCAGCACCCCGCCGCCCAGTAGTAAATTTTCCATACTACCAAAGTTTTCGGCACCAACCCCGCCCGCCAAATCAGTCAGACCTGTTTTGGTTAAAGACAAACCAATGGTGACAATGACGCAGCCAGTAACGATAGGGCTCATCAAAGATTTGAGTTTGGTGATGAACTGGCTTAAAAATATCTCGACAAATGCGCCGAAGAATGACACGCCAAAGATGACCGACAAAATCTCCTCTGGGCCACCACCTTTATTTTTTACCACAAAACCTGCGGCAAGGACGGCAGCCAAAAAGCCAAAACTGGTGCCCTGTAATGCCATCAGCCCCGAGCCGACGGGCCCTACTTTACGGGTCTGAATAAAGGTGGCGACCCCTGATACCATCAGTGACATGCTAATCAGATAGGAGATGTGCTCTCCCAATCCCAAAGCGCCACCAATGATTAAAGAGGGCGTGATAATACCAACGAAAGCGGCAAGTACGTGCTGTACCGCCCCTAAGAAAGCTTTTGCAGGAGCAGGGCGGTCATGCAGTCCATATAATAAATCAGGGTTTCCTTGAGTAACTTCACTCATTTTGGCTTTCTCCTAAAGTGACTTTTAGTCCAATCTCTGAAGGTAAACCTAAACAGCGTAGGAAAACTGATGATTTGAGAGTTGAGTCCGTGACTTAAAAAAGCCTTTCAGTAAACTCTAGATCTTCATCTTGTTTCTCTAGCTATCTAAGCATTTACTAATTTTCCAACAGAGAGTCGCACTTTTCCGTGTGCTAATAAATAAAAGCAGCTCACCATTATTTATCAATATTGCCAGATATGGTGATTAAAACCTGACTAATTAGTCAGCTATCTAAGGGTATAGCGAAAGCCTTGCTTATTGCAATGTTTTTTTGCGATTAAAATATTAATTTGTTTCATCTCGGCGATTTAACAAAACCTTAATGCGCTTATGACAAATAAAATTACGACTGCTATTAAGTACTTAATAGCAGTCGATGTTAGGTGCTGCTTAACTTTCACAATGTCGTCTATCTTATTGAATTAAATTCCTTACTTTATTTATTGCCAAATTGTTAATACTTCGTTATTATGCCTGTCATATTTCAAATGCTAATAATTATCATTAGTGTTAATCATGTTATTTCTATATGTATTTGTTGATTGAGTAGGCGTGGTCAATCAATAAAACACAAAAATTTTAATAGAAAATAAAAAGCAAAATCCCAAATTGTTTTTTTCGGACCATCTTTTTCAAACTGTCTTTCTAAAGTGGCTCTTAATTCCTTCAATCCTAATAGTAAGTAAAGTGAGTGTGTTATGCGTGAAGTTAAGTCAGCAACATTTTCTAATCAATTAACGGTGTTATCCATGACGGTTTCAGCTATTTTATGGTCACAGCTGGCAATGGCGGCGGAGGAATTGCCTAGTACCACCTTACAAACCATCACCGTAACTGCCAATAGCTCGGTACGTGAAAAGGTGCAAGAGGATGGCGTCGATGTCGAAGACTATACGCCTGCACAGCAAGCGAGCCATTTAAGCGATTTTTTAAATGTGGTGCCAGGCGTGACCATAGGTGGTACGTCAGCGGTCAACCAGCGCATTCGTATTCGCGGTCTTGAAGATAGCAACCTAAAAGTCACCATTGATGGCGCGCGCCAAGAAGGCAAGCTGTTCTATCATATGGGCGATATCACCATTGATCCTGATTTGCTCAAACAAGCGGATGTGGCAGTGGGTAACAATTCTGTCACGCTCGGTAATGATGCACTTGGCGGCGCGGTTGCTTTTAAAACGGTCGATGCCGCTGACTTACTTAAACCTGGTCAAAAGATTGGTGCCAAGCTAAAAGCAGGTTATGCCAGTAATAATGATGAGCTACTGACGTCAGCCACGGTTTTTGGCGCACCATCTGATAATGTCGATTTATTGGCTTATTATGGCAAGCGTGATACCAGCTCGGGTGAAGACGGTGAAGGCCGTGAGTTGTTTGAAGACAGTGAGAGCGAGAGCTTCTTATTAAAAGCCGGTGCTTATGTTGGTAATGACCATCATGTAGGTGCAAGCTTTAGCCGTACTGAGAAAGAAGGGATTTTCCCATTCCGTCCAGATTTTCCGAGTCGCTCTGAGCCACCAATTCCGCAACAGGTGAAGCGCGATACTTATGGTATTGATTATAAGTTTAATCCTAGCAATCCGCTGATTGATATAGATACCAATGTGTATCAGACTAAAACCCGTATTTTGCGCGATTCTGATTATATCAATGATCCAGGTTTTGATTTTAACGCGCAAGTTCAAACCACAGGCGCAAAAATCCAAAACACCAGTGACATTGCTACGAATGTTGGCACGCACAAGCTCATCTCTGGGATTGAGCACTACAAAAAAGAATCGGAGATGGAGCTCGACTTCGTTAAAACAGGGTCAGACGAGGCAACAAACACCTCTGTTTATCTAGAAGACCAATGGAGAAACGGTAAGCTCACTTTAACACCCGGTGTGCGTTATGACCGTTATAAATCTCCTGAGTTTATCGCTGGGGGCAAAACCTATGACAATGTCGTCGGTGCACTTGCTGCAAGCTATGAGATTGCACCACTAACGCAAGTATTCGCTAGCTACACACAGTTATTTAATGGTCCTGATTTAAGCCAAACCATCTTTAATTCGGACGGTGATAAAACGTATGTTAATAATGACTTAAAAGCAGAAGAAGGGTCTAACGCTGAAGTGGGAATCGTTACAACCTTACGTGATCTAACGGTCGCCGGTGATGCCCTGCAACTAAGCGGTAAATATTTTGAAACCGATATCGAAAACTATATTGAGTTTGTACGCGCAGGTAGTAGCAGAGTTGGCATGAATTGCACAACTGGGCAATTAGGTACCAGCGCTGCCCCTGAAGCCTGCCAAGGCGTCATCAATAAAGATGAAGATTTTAAAATTAAAGGCGTTGAGCTCGCCGCTGATTATAAAATGAATAACTTTAGTATGGGTTTGAGCTATTCGCGAGCGCGCAGTAAAGGCGACAAAACAGGCTATAGTATTCCATCAGTGACCGGAAGCAGCTCAGAGTCGGGTGATAAATATATGGTCAATTTGGCTTATAGTCCAACGGAGACCACAGATATTGGCTGGCGCAGTACCTATGTCGCTTCAGTAATGCCAAATACTGGCGAAAATGACATTGAAAAACCAAGCTATGACGTTCATGATATCTTTATGAACTATTCGCCAAAACAAATTGAAGGACTAAAAGCGACGGTTGGCGTTTACAATCTTTTCGATGAAGCTTATGCGAGCCACTCATCTCGCCTAAACCCGATTGATGATGTTGCTACTGACTTCGAGCCAGGTCGTAATATCAAAGCTTCTTTAACCTATCAGTTTTAAGCCTGCATTTATTTTCTAGTCGCAATAGAGCCAGCTTTTTATAAAAAAGAGCTGGCTTTTTTATCGCTATTTTTTGGCACCCAAGCTTTCTTTTTAAACATTACGCTTCGGCTATAGCCCCATTAATCCTATATATTCATAAAGAATCAGCACTCATGACTTCACTTTCCTTCTCTTCTTTTGCATCGAATCTGCGCCGTATTTGTCTTTGGATTCACCGTTATACTGGACTTGTGATGGCAGGCTTTTTAATTATGGCTGGCATTACTGGCTCGTTATTGGCTTTCCATGAAGAGCTAGATGATATGTTTAATTATAAATTGGCTCAAATTGAGCGGCAAGATGGGCCACAGCTTCCTATTGCAACCCTGCACGACAAGGTGATCGCCGCCTATCCAGAGTACAATTTTTCTAGTATGCCAACATCATTAGAAGCGGATAAATCTGCGGTATTCTCGGTCGATAGAGCCAGAGGTCAAAGCGCTAAAAATCAACCTAAAGCCCCGTTTCAAGAGGTTTATGTCAATCCTTATAACGGCGATATCGTAGGAACGCGTGATAAAGACGCGTGGGCATGGCGTAATACCATGTGGAAAGTGTTTTGGTTGCACCGTGATTTATTGCTCGGCGATATTGGTAAGCTGCTGCTAGGTTTGATTGCCCTTATTTGGACGATTAACTGCTTTATTGGCTTTTACTTGACCTTTCCTAGAGCTATTAACGGTAAAAAAGCATTGCAGAAAACTGTACCTAAAACTACGCCTAAAAAACGTGCGTCTTTTATTAAGCGCTGGCTACCGGCGTGGAAAATCCGCCGCAAAACCAATACCTTTAAGCTCAATTATGATTTGCATCACGCTTTTGGTTTATGGTTGTGGCTGATGCTATTTGTCATTGCGTGGTCGAGTGTCGGTTTTAATTTAAAATCGGTGTATCAACCCGTGATGCAAGTATTGGTCGGGTTTGAAGGTAGAGAGGGTAAAAGAGAAGAAAAAGGCAAGTCAAAGACAACAGATAAATCGAGCGAGCAGGCTATGTCAGCCGTTGCACCAATGAGCACTGAAACGGGTAGTAATACCTTTGTTAATAAAGCGAATAGTATTGCGTATTTAACTGAGCAAGCGCATATTGCTGCGCAAAAAAATGGCGTAACCGTACAGCAGACATTGGGTATCCGCAGGCTTACAGAGGAGGGGCAATGGCAAATGCGTTTTAAAACCGACAAAGATGTCGGCACTCACGGTGGTGCCTCGTCTATCACAGTGTCTGCGGCGACTGGCAAAGTTGAAAAGGTTAATTTCGGTTATCAAAGCGCATTTGGTAATAAAATCGACCAATGGTGCTCAACCTTACATATGGGACATATTGGACAGGGTAACGCTCATTTACTGTATCAAATATTTTTAGCAATGATAGGGTTGGCCGTGGCAGTTTTGTCCGCTACCGGTGTGTATTTATGGGTCAAAGCTCGTCAAAGCCGATTAAAGCAAAAATTGACCATTAAAAATAAATTTTCAAACCATTACGGAAAACTAGCTATTAAAAAGCAGTTATAAAACACCCCGTACTTAAACCGTATCGACAATCACGGGTCGGCCTTGATGGTTAAGGACAGTCACATCGACTTTGTATAGCTCTTTCATGGTTTCATGCGTGAGTACATCAACAGGCGCACCGGTTGCCAGTACGCGACCCTCTTTCATCGTCACTACCGTATCGGCAAATTGCGCCGCTTGATTGATGTCGTGCAAGACAATCACCACGGTTTTTTGCTCAGTATGACTCAATTCGCGCAGCTCACGCATCAGACGGCCAGCATGGTACATATCTAGATTGTTGAGCGGTTCATCAAGGAGTAGGTACGGTGTATCTTGGCAGACAATCATCGCAATCAGCACGCGTTGACGTTGACCCCCAGAGAGCGTCGATAAAAAGCGCTCGGCTAACGGCTCAAGCTCAAAGCGTTCGATAATTTCCTGCACTTTTTGCTGATCATCAGCCGTTGGTTGTCCTTGATGATAAGGATAGCGCCCAAACATCAGCAGCTCATGCACACGCAACCGACCTTGTACTTGGTTGTCTTGCCCAAGCATGGCTACGGTCTTAGACAGCGTTCGTGCATGACAGCTGACAATGTCATGCTCCTCATTCCCTATAACGAAACTGACCTGCCCTGATTGTAGCGGTTGCAAGCGCGCCATCACCGAAAACAGCGTCGATTTACCCGCACCATTTGGTCCTATTAAGGCAATTACTTGCGAGGGCGGTAAAGACAGGCTAATGTTATGCAGGATTTGCTGTCTGCCAATATGGTGGGAAACATTATTTATTTTAATCATAGTAGTTCTTGTTTTTAGAAAAATTTAACCGTTGCGTTTTAAAAAGTCATCATTAGCGGCGATAGGTCATAAATATGAGTAATAAAAATACCAAGCCGCCTGCCAATTCAATCACTACTGACAATACACCCGCCATGCCGAGTACTTGCTCAAATATAGTTTGACCGAGGACCAAGCAAATCATCGCCACCAAGCTGACCAATATCAGACGCTCACTGTGATACATATGGCGCGCGATACGATTGGTCAAGGCGCAGACCAGTAAGCCAAAAAAAGTTACCGGACCGACCAAGGCGGTTGCCGTAGCGACTAATACCGCAATGACCGTTAATAGCCCAAAGGCGAGGCGTTGATAGTTGATACCAAGGTTAATTGCTTGTGGTTTGCCCAGCATCAAGACATCGCATTGATAGCGCCAGCGCCAGATAAATAGCGCACTGATGACGCAAATAACAAAGCTAATGCCCAAAAGCTGCGGATTGACCGTATTAAACTGCGCGTAACTGGCCGATTGGACTACCACGAAGTCATCGGGGTTAATGAGCCGTGCAACTAGCGCTGATAAGCTGCGAAACAACACGCCAAAGATAACGCCTACCAGTATCAGCCGCGTTAAATCCTGACTGCTTTTTGAAAACAACAGTCGAAACAACAATAACGACGCGCCAAACATGAGGACGATTTCAAGGGTAAATTTGGTAATGGGGTTGATGCTGGTAAAACTAATGGTGCCTAAAAAGAACACCAATAAGCTTTGTAATAACACATACAGTGAGTCAAAGCCCAATAAGGAGGGTGTCAAAATAGGATTGTGGGTCAAGGTTTGAAAGAGCAGGGTCGATACGCCGATGGCATAACCGACGACCATTAGCGCCAGTAATTTTTTACCGCGTAATGGCAGGGCAAAGTCCCAATAGCCGTTGACGTTAAGTGTCAAAAACAGCGTCATCGAGATAAGTAAAATAATCGCGGCAATGGATTTTGGATGACCAGCGATAAAGGTCCAAAGTTTTGCTAAAAGGTTTTGACGACAAGTATCTTCAAGGCTGTCATTGTCTAAAGTAGCATTTGCTAGAGCGCTCTTTTTTGCCGAGCCAGTCTTGGTAGAATTGTCGTTTATAAAGTTATGCTTAGACGATGAGAACATGAATAAATCCTACTATGCTACCTTCAATAGTAACAACGCCAAGCTTATCTAATCAGACAACAGGACGAATAAATTAAGAAAAGTGTTAACAATCAGGCAGCGACAAGATTGCGCTAGGGCTTATTGCTCAGCAGGCGCACGTAATAACAACCATAAAAATATCACCGTGCCGACCACACCAAAAACTGTCGCCACAGGCACTTCAAAAGGATAACGAATGGAGCGCCCGATAATATCACAAAGTAGCACGGCTGATGCGCCCAAGAGCGCGACTGCGGGCAAGCTGCGACGTAGTTTATCGCCCATAATGCGGCTAACGATATTGGGTACGACCAAACCGATAAAGGGAATCATACCAACGGTTACGACGACGACAGCGCTCATCATCGCCACCATGCCAACACCAAGCCACGTCACTTGTCGTTTACTAATCCCCAAGTTTAGCGCGATATTATCGCCTAAACCGACGATGGTCAGTTTATCGGCGATAATATAAGCCAGCACGCATAGTGCGCCCGTCAACCAAAGCAATTCGTAACGTCCAGCTAATACCGAAGAGAAGTCGCCAAATTGCCAAACGCTGAGCATCTGTAGCGATTCCGTTTGGTAGGCGATAAAAGTGGTTATCGCCTCGATAATGCCACCAAAGACAATACCGATCAGTGGAATCATCAAAAAATCCGTCGGCGGAACGCGATGTATCAGCAGCATAAAGAGCATCATGCCCGCGACTGCCGCAATAGTTGCGACACCCATTTTGACCAGTAGCGCGCTGGCTGGGAACAATAAACTGACTACCAGTAATCCCAATGCGGCGCTTTGGGTTGCCCCAACCATCGAGGGTTCCACGAAGCGGTTTTTCAGCACCACTTGAATAATCATCCCAGCCACCGCCATCGCGATACCCGTCAAAATAATGGCAACGGTGCGCGGAATACGGCTCACCAACATTAATGAACTATCAGAGTTGGCGCTTTGACTGATAAGGCTTTGCAAAATACCTGACCACGAAAAATCTGCTACACCAATGGATAAGCTTAATAACACCAAAAGCCCCATAATAATGAGGCTGGCTGTGTTTATTAACCACGGCGGTATCGCAGCGCGGCGCTGTTTATCACGGGCGTAGCGGCTGCCACTACTTGCACTCGGCTGCCAGCTTGATGGCGCAGCTGGCAGAGTAGAGCTGGTTTTAACGCTGGCTTGAGCACGAGGTGAAAATAATGGCATAACGGCTACTGGCTTACGAATAGGGTGTGAAAAATTTTATGGATAGCAACTGTCATAAGCAACAGCTGCTACTTGTATCTTGTATAGCGTCAAAATTTATTTTGCCTTAGTAAAGGCGTTTTTAATCGTCGTTAAATCCTGTAGCCACTGATAATAACCACCAAAGGCTAAGTAAGAGTCTGGGCTTAGATACACTACCTGGGCTTTATCCCACGCAGTGGTTTGCGCCACCAGTGGGTTGTCCAATACGGCTTTGGCACCCGCACCATCTTCACCGATTGCAGCGCTACGATCGACGACGAACAACCAATCTGGATTGGTCTTTTGTATGTATTCAAATGAGATAGGCTGACCGTGACGCGCATCAGTGATTTTATCATCTGCCATTGGAATATCTAATACGCTGTGAATAAAACCATAACGCGACTTATCACCATAGGCTGACAGCTTATTGCCATTGACCATAACCACCAAGCCTTTGCCTTTATTTTCTTTGGTTAAGGCTTTGGTCTCGTCAATCAGCGTGTCAATATTGCCTTGCAATTTCACTGCTTGATCGCTTTTGCCAAATAACGCACCCAAATCGTGTAAGCGCTGCTTGCTTGACTCATAAATATTTGCCGTATCGATGCTCATATCCAGCGTGGGAGCGATACTCGATAGCTCATTGTGTTTTTCTGCCATACGCGAGCCGATCAAAATTGCTTGCGGCTGCATGGCGTTCAACGCTTCAAGATCAGGCTCAAATACCGTGCCGACTTCTTTAGGATCAGGATGTACTTTTGACTGTAAGTTATCTAAAAGTAGCCCACTTGGCATACCGTCAACCGCTACGTCAAGCGCCGCCAAATCTTGCATCAAGGTCATATCATAAACGACCAATGGTGATGGATTCATGGCCAAATCGACTTTACCTTTTACCGTATCAACTGCGATGGTCGCAACAGAAACGTTGTCATTTTCAGCCACATTCGAGGCCGCATCAGCCGTTTGGTTTTCAGCTTTGGTTTCTGTTATCTCATTATCACTTGAATCAGGCGAACTACAACCTGCTAAGCCAACACTAGCAATGAACGCGGTCATCATGGCGGTCAATAATGGACGTTTAACAAGGAGGCTTGCGGTACGATTAGAACATAAAGTAGTAGTCATAAATAACTCGGTATATCAAAGGTTTGGTTGGTATTGTTATAAGAATGCTAAAAAAACAGCAGAATAATGATAAAAAATAGCGGCTTTATAATTAAAGTTTTACGATCATTTGCTATTTTCACTATAAAAACAATTGCCATAATAAAGTAATTGAGACTTATTATCAATATTAACGATAATGGTTTTTATTAACTGACTTTTCATTCATTAAATTTTTAGTTTTAAACAACTTTGCTCAAGAACTTTGCTTAAGATAGGCAGTAAAAAAATGGAGAGATTAATAATTTACTATTGATAATAGTTATCGTTTGCATTATTATCTACGCTATTCTATCACGGTTAAATGTTAGGGTGTTATGAGTTCAACGGATTTAGAGGCGCCACCACTTAGATTGATACTTATCGCTATTATTTTAGTGGTCGGGCTACACCTGCTTACCGCAATCGCTTTGGTGATCATCAAAGCGCCTACGCTTAAAGATGAGCCCATTAAAGAGACGCCGCCGCTTGAAATCCAAATGGTCACATTACCTACTCAACCCATCGAAAACGTGGTTACTGAGGTAGAGGAAGTGCCGCAAAGTAAAGCTGAATCTATACCAACGTCTAAACCCGAACCCAAGCCTGAACCAAAAACGCAACAAAAAATGAAAGCGGTTACGCCAGTAGATCCAGTAGTAAGAGAAGAAGAACCAATCGTTCAGAAAGAAAAACCTGTACAGACGCCGCCTATAAAAGAACTACCTGTAAAGAAAAAAATAGAAGACAAGCCACCAGTTATTGATAAGTCAGTCGCTGACGAACAGCGCCGTATAATAGCTGCGCAGGCAGAAAAGGCAGCGCAACAAGCGGAAAGACAAGCGCAAGCAAAAGCGCTGCAAGAAGCGCAGGCGCAAGCGGCTCGTGACGCTCAAGCGCAGGCAGACGCCAATGCCGCTAGAGAGGCGGCGCAAAAAGCAGCGCAGGCAAAGGCTGAAAGAGAAGCAGAAGCCGCTGCTCGAGCAAAAGCAGAGGCTGCAGCCAAAGCTGCGGCTGCGGCAAGTAATGAGCCTGTCAATTTTACCGCCAGTGCTGCGAACTGGGCATCGGCGCCAAACTTTAGCTTTCCTGACCGCGCCGCTCGCCGCGCCCGTTCGGGAGATACGCTCAACGTGGTGTTGGTATTAAGAGTCAATAAACAAGGCGGTATCGATAGCGTACGTGTGGCCCAATCGTCAGGAAATCCGCTGTTAGATAAAGAAGCACAGCGCCAAGTGCGTTCAGGTAAATTCAAGCCCTTTACCAAAAACGGCGCGCCAGTGGTCGGTAATGTCACCCTGCCAATTGCCTATGCGGTTCCTTAAATATAAAAGACTGGGTGTAGAAAAGCGCATTTATACAAGCAGATATAAAACAACCGACACATACAAAATATAGTGAAACACAGCGAAATATAGCAACGAGGTACGAAAATAGATATCAAAACTCGTACTGCTAACAATCATAAAATGACAAGTAACGACATCCCACATTAAGGAGTCTGATATGGACTTTACAACCTACTGGCAATATAGCGATATGGTGACCAGAACCTTATTCTTTTTGCTTCTTGTTTTATCTATTGCCTCTTGGGTGACGGGTATCATTCGCATATTGCAAAGTCGCAAACTGGCAGCTAGCGTCGCCGATGATTTGAGTGCGCAGATTCATAGTAAGCAGGTCAGTTTGGTTGAAAGCGATGCCGCGTCTCGGCGTTTGGTGATTGAGCAGACGTTACTCAAGCACATCGGTCGCTATCGTTTTGCCAGTGAGCGCGGTTTGCCGATACTTGGTACGACAGCAGCAATCGCGCCGTTTATCGGTCTGTTTGGCACGGTGTGGGGTATTTTCCATGCGCTGCATAATATCGGTGTCAGTGGTCAAGCAGGATTAGGACAAGTCGCAGGACCTGTCGGTGAGGCCCTTATTATGACCGGTTTAGGGATTGCTGTTGCGATTCCGGCGGTGGTGTTTTATAACCTTGCGATACGTATCAATCGCCGCGTCATGTATCACGCCAATGATAGAGCGCATGATTTATTGGCACAATCTAGCGAGCTTGCTGCAGTGCAACAAGCGCCAATTCAAAAGCCAGCAGTCCAACGTGATACTACTAATCAAGTAACGCAGTTAACGAAGCAGTCAAATGCAGATAAACAAGCTGAGCATTATCATAAATCCGCACCATCGCAGTTGTAGTGATGGTTCAGTAGAGATAATAAGCCAAAAAAGCACGAGCAGAAAAGACGACAATTAACGGTATTGAGAACAATTATGGCATTTCAATTGGGTGACGATGACAGTCAAAGCATGAATGAGATGAATCTTATTCCGCTTATCGATATCATGCTGGTATTGATGATTATCTTTTTATTGACAGCGACCGTACTGAATCCAACGGTGCCATTGGATTTACCGAAAACCAGTGCCGAGGTCAATGAAACACCGCCCGAGGCGATTCAAATTAGCATCGATAAAGATGCAGGTTTGTTTTGGGATGACAAGCCTATCAGTATAGAAGCATTAGAAGTGCGTCTGCAAGAACAGTCGGCGAATGGCAAGGATCCTTCTATCCAGCTGCGTGCCGATAAAGAAAGTAGGTATGATACCGTGGCGCAAGTGTTGGCGGCAGCCAGTCAAGCAGGATTAACGAAGGTGGCTTTTGTTAACGAGTAAGGTTTAAACGACTGATTAATACAGTTGAGCAGTAAAAATAGTTTTTAAAACAATAAGCTAGCAAGGTAAATAAGTAAGCTTAGTAATAAGAAAATAACCACGACAATAACAAGAATAATTAAAATAATAAACTTTCTCTCCCGCCTCGCTTGGGCAACCTTGCGAGGTTATCTTTTTTTAGCAACCCTTCAATTTAGTATATTGTATGGCATTCGGTGGGTCATATAGTGAGTGAAAAGTAATATCGATACATCACGCGCTGCTGATATCAATTTTTCTTGTTTGCTGTGCCTACGCAGACAGAGGCTACAAAAAATTGATATCAGCAATACCGTCGCGTTTTCAGGATGTTTTGACTGTATAGCGACCATTAATCATAGTAATTACCAACCATAACCAAACGGGCGATAACCGTAGCCAAAGCGTCCAGGTCCATAACCGAACGGATAGGGCGAGCGCAGATAATCAAGGTCGCGCTGGCGCATATAATAGTAGCGTCCTTGTGCGTAGGCTTCCTCAAGTTTTTCGATGCCTTCGAGTGGACAGACAGGCTGCCAATCATAACCTTCGCGGCCAAGTTTATAGGCATTGAGCTCAGTGCAGTAGTTTTTTAGACCTTGCTGACGACCTTGCTCCCACAATACGCGGTTTGGCGTTGCGCCAACGACACTTGCACATTGATTGGTATAATTGCCAAAGTAAGCACCCGAGCGCCCGTGAAGTCCATCGACATAGCCGACTTCTTGCCAGTTACTATTTTGGCATTGTTCAGGCGTCAGACTTTGGGTGGTCGCGCAGCCCGATAAAGTCAGTAAAGCTACGCCTACTAGCGAGATGGTCAGCCCAGATTTACCTATAAGTTTGCCGACACCTTTACTTACTGATGCAGCAGTCGATGAGTTTTGTTTAATAAGATAATTCATAATAAACCTGCGCGCGTTTAAAATTATGGTTTATCATAGCACCTTTTTAGGCGACCAACTTTTTGCATCTTGTTATCGGATCAGTGGTTTTATGTACTAAGTATTTGATATGCCACTATAAATAGCAAGGCGTTGGTAAATATCAGGTGTGCCTAGCAGCTAGCCCTTTATAGAAGATAGTATTTACGAGCGTTTGTTTTTTAAAGGTTTACGCTCATTATAAGCGACTAGATAGTCGCCGTTTATATTTAAGCTGTTATATAAAGAGCCACGCTGATAGATTATTCAGCCCGTTTTAATCACTAGCACACCATTAATTTTGTTAAAAGGTCAGACTGTTATGGGAATGTGGATTGCGATCGCCATTGTACTATTTGTATTAGGGAGTATGATGGCGCTTAAACCTAGCGGTATCGACCAGCGTTTGGATAAGCTGCGTATGACGGCGCGCCGTTTGCAGCTCAATCCCAAGTTAGTTACTTGCCCTGATTGGGTAAAAGGCCGTGACAATGAGTATGGTCGCGGCATGATTGGGCAATATGGTTTGGTGCTCGATAATGTCAAGCTGCCATTAACTCGCTATCAGGTGCTAGATGGACAATGGCGTCCGGCAAGTAACGCCAGCAGTAGTGATAACAATAGCAGCGACAATAAAAGCTTACCCGTACAAGCCAATTTTAGCTTGGATAAAGAACCTTTAGCGCTGCCAGCCAGCATCGAGCCATTTGTAAAAGCATTATTGGTGAGGTCGAATAGCATTGTTATTTATTGGGAAGATATTGCTTATGTGCGTCCGGCGACCAATCCTGCTTATCAGCAGCAAACGATTGAAAGCGACTTATTAATCATGAAAGAGAACCTTGAGAAATGGGCATTACAGATGCAAAAGTCGGCATAAAAAACGCACGGTGCTAGTAAAAAATTTTTTCGTCTCCATAAAGAGGCAATATGCAAGTCCTTTTGGCAAACTCTCAGTCATTTTAAGTTGACAGCTTAACGCTTTGCAGTGTAACGTCTTTATAACTGTATCTATGCGTTATGGTTATTGTTTGTTTTATAACCGTTTTTATCGGCCGCCATTACTACAATAATTCGCTGAGCCATTATAACTAACTATTATAAATTGCCAGCTGCCGAGTTTATCCTTATTTTAATTTACTTATTATGGTGTCGTCACTTATGGCAAAAACCGCAACCAAAAAAAGCCCAGCCACGGCAAAAGACCAACCCAAAGGCAAGTCTTTGGTGATTGTAGAATCACCCGCCAAGGCAAAAACCATTAATAAATACTTAGGCGACGACTTTATCGTCCGCTCAAGTATCGGTCATGTCCGTGATTTGCCAGTGGGCGCGAGCAAAAGCGCGAAAAAGCCAGCCGCGAGTAAAAAAGATGACAGCCTAAGCAAAGAAGAAAAAACCCAGCAGGCATTGGTACGGCGCATGGGCGTCGACCCAGAACATGACTGGGCGGCTGTCTATGAAGTATTGCCTAATAAGACTAAGGTTATCAAAGAGCTAAAAGCCTTAGCCAAAGACGCTGACAAAATCTATCTGGCGACGGATATGGATAGAGAAGGGGAAGCGATTGCTTGGCATCTCAAAGAAGTTATCGGCGGCGCAGACAGTAAATATGAGCGCGTGGTCTTTAATGAGATTACCAAATCCGCCATTCAAAATGCCTTTAAACAGCCCTCAAAGCTCGATATTGACCGCGTGAACGCGCAGCAAGCGCGGCGCTTTTTAGACCGCGTCGTTGGTTTTATGGTATCGCCGCTACTTTGGCAAAAAGTCGCTCGCGGTCTGTCAGCTGGTCGCGTGCAGTCGGTCGCCATGCGTTTGGTCGTCGAGCGTGAACATGAGATTCGCGCCTTTATTCCAGAAGAATACTGGCAGATTCACGCCGATACTCATGTTGCTGATAGTAAAGCCAAGAAAGCGGCAGACGCTGAGCACATTGCGATTCGTCTAGAGGCAACCAAGCAAGACGGCAAAACGCTAAAGCTTGTTAATAAAGAGCAGACCGATAAAGTCCTAGAAGTTCTTAATTCAAACGACTTTATCGTGAAAGAGCGCGAAGAGAAGCCAACGCAGTCGCGTCCGAGTGCGCCGTTTATCACCTCGACATTGCAGCAAGCTGCCAGTACGCGCTTGGGCTTTTCAGTTAAGAAAACCATGATTTTGGCGCAGCGTTTATACGAAGCTGGTCATATTACTTATATGCGTACCGATTCGACTTTCTTGTCTGGTGATGCATTAGCCGCCGTACGTGGCTATATCGAAGACAGTTATGGCAACAAATACGTGCCAGAAAAGCCAAACTTCTATGGCAATAAGCAAGGCGCACAAGAGGCGCATGAGGCGATTCGTCCGTCTAACGTCAATATGAAATCGACGCAGTTAAAAGGCGTTGAGCGTGATGCCATTCGTCTATATGAGCTGATTTGGCGTCAGTTTGTCGCTTGTCAGATGACGCCTGCGAAATACTTATCCGTGAATCTATTTGTCGCTGCCGGCGATGTTGAGCTAAAAGCACGCGGTCGCACCCTAGTGTTTGATGGCTTTACTAAAGTCATGCCACCAGCGAAGACTGACGATACTTTATTACCTGATGTCAAACAAGGTGATAAGTTAACGCTCGATAAGCTCGATCCGAGTCAACACTTTACCAAGCCGCCACCGCGTTACACAGAGGCAAGCCTTGTCAAAGAGCTTGAGAAAAAAGGCATCGGTCGACCTTCGACTTATGCGTCTATCATCTCAACCATTCAAGATCGCGGTTACGTGAAGCTTGAAAACAAACGTTTATTTGCTGAAAAAATGGGCGATATCGTCACCGACAGATTGACCGCCAGTTTCCCAGATTTGATGGATTATACCTTTACCGCTGCGCTAGAAGACAAGCTTGACCATGTTGCTGAAGGCGATACCGACTGGAAAGATGTCCTCGATAACTTTTATGGCGACTTTAAAAAGACTCTAGATCGTGCCAAAGAAAAAGATGGTATGCGTCCGAATGATCCAACCGATGTGCCAGACGTCCATTGCGATATTTGCGATCGTCCGATGCAACTACGTACCGGCTCAACGGGTGTATTCTTAGGCTGTACTGGCTATAATTTACCGCCAAAAGAGCGCTGCAAAGGTACCAAGAACTTGATGCCAGTCGAAGCGTTTGCCAATCTTGATGATGGCGACAGCGATGATGAAGCAGCCGAAGTTAAAGATTTGATGGAGAAAAAACGCTGTCCGAAATGCGGTACGGCCATGAATGGCTATATCGTCGATGGTGGTCTAAAGCTGCACATCTGTGGTAATAATCCTGATTGCGACGGCTATATCCTAGAAGAAGGTAAGTTTGAAGTACCGGGTTCAGATGCGCCAACCATCGACTGTGATAAATGCGATGGACAGATGGAACTAAAAACCGGACGTTTTGGGCCATACTTTGCTTGTCAGAAATGTGATAACACGCGTAAGGTGCTTAAAACCGGTGAAGCGGCACCGCCACGTATGGAGCCTATCCATCTGCCGGAGCTAAAATCGACCAAACATGATGATTACTTTATCTTGCGTGAAGGGGCGGCTGGGATGTTCTTAGCCGCGTCTAAATTCCCAAAAGTACGCGAAACCCGTCCACCAAAGCTGGCTGAGTTACGCGAAATCAAAGATAAAATGGAAGATAAATTCCAGTATCTGTTTGCAGGTCCAGATGAGGATCCAGATGGCAATCCAACCATTCTACGTTGGTCACGGAAGAAAAAAGAGCAGTATATTGGCTCTGAGAAAAACGGCAAAGCCACCCGTTGGGGCGTGTACTGGCGTAATGGCGAGTGGGTAGAAGAGTAAAATCTTTCGCCTTTAGATCAATAATGTATAGTCATAAAAAAACCTCTTAGATTATCTAAGAGGTTTTTTGCTATTAACTTTTGGGCTATCAGTTCTTTTCGATGATACCGCAAGCAACGCGATCGCCTGCGTTACCAGCAGGCTGGCTCTTATAATCATCAGCACCGCTATGGACGATAAAGGCTAGACGGTTAACACTGTATTTACCTGCATCAGCGGCAGAGATTTTCTTATTCACATAGTTGATAGTAGCAACGCCATTCGCATCGGCGGTTAAGTTCGGCAAATCTCCTGGATGACCATTCATATCATCAGGATGAGAGTGCGGTTTTTTATCTGGATTAAAGTGACCACCAGCCGCTTTACCCATATCGGCACAGCTACCGGTTTCATGAATGTGCAATGCCACAGTCTTGCCGGGCTGCAAATTCATCAGCTTACCGTAAACTTGGACACCGCCATCGACTGGGCGTAAGAATACTTGACCCACTTCGTTTTTATTACCAGCGACTGCATTGATGGTAGATTTCAACGCAGGTTGGTTAAGTGGATTGCCCGTTTGCATTTGACCTTTGACGGTTTGGCAACCTGTCATCGCTAGAGCTGAACCACATAACAGGGCACTTGCAAGCATCGTCTTATTCATTATTATCTCCATTTATATTTATTTGTCGTGATAAATTTCTGTTATTTATCAAAATACTCAAACATTGCTCAATGTCGCAATCAGTATAGCCAAGGTTTAAATATAACTATTCATTAAATGCGCAACAATCGGTTAATAAATGTAAATAACGTATGCGTTTGAAAAAGGTTTACAGCGTTTTCTTTACTTCGTTTTGCCAAACTAAGGTTTCGCCTGTTGCCATCGTTTGCAATAAATTATAACGAGGCATATCGGTCTGATTATCTGCTGTTGGCGATGTTGGCTGTGAGGGTTGTAAGCTTAATGTTAGCTGACTGCTGCTATCACGCATCAAATCAAACAAAGCGGACTCGATTCTATTGCCTGTCTCACCGCAGCCCATTACAGTACTAATAATAGTGCCGACTTTGAAAGTATTATCATTGAGTAAAAAATAAGGCGCGCGCGCCGTTACAGCCTGAGCTAAAGGATGCGTACTGATTGTTAGGCCAACTTTCAAAGCTCACTGAAATAGGATGATCTGGGTGATAAAAATTGCCCAAAGGTTTTCTAGTTAATTCCCCTTTTGCATCATAAGTATTACTGACGGCACTCACCAGCGTCCAATGATACTGCTCTAATAACTCGTTAGTAATGGGCAATCCAGCGGGAGTTGCCAATGCTTTAGGTGAACCTATAAAAATTAAGCGATTACCATTTTCGATATTAAGTGCCAAACGTTTAGGGGCAGCTTGTATAGCGACTGGCGCTGATTGTGATGTTAAATGTGAAGTTGGCAATAACTCAAAATTAAGCCTAACAGGTGCGTACTTAACAAATAACGATTGAATACTATTATCCTCTTTAATTGCAGTATCAGTATTATTGTCGTCATGACAAGTTGTGGGTACTTTAGTAAGATGAGAATAATAGGGATAAGGCGGCGCGGACAGCGCATGAAAATCCATTCTATAATGCTCACAGCCTTGATGCAGACTTATTGAACTGGGTTCTATTGCTAAGGTAATCGGTGCAAAATTTTCGATATCGGCTATGTTACCGTTTTGATGAATTACTTGCGCCAATTGCCAGTCATAGTGAGCTACCCATTGCATTACTTGTGATTCTTTAATTACTATCTCGTCAGTAAAGTTAGATTTATCTTTAGTAATAGGTGTGTTGACGATAGTGGTCTGCTGGGTACTATTCAATGGCGCAGACTGGCAACCCATTAATCCCACTGCTACAGACAAGCTGATAATAGTTAATGAGCGCTTTATAGTTGGCAGGAGCATTGTAAAATCCTTTTTAAAAAATATGAAAATGAATAGGGGCTAAGGTATTTTCTTTACTTCGTTTTTCCAAATGAGTGTTTCGCCTGAATCAAAAGTTTGCAATAGGTTATAGCGCGGAAAATCGGTTTGGTTTTTTGACTGAGATTCTGATGAAATAGACGGCTGTAGGCTTAAGCTCAGGGTGCTTTTACTGTTACTAACCAGCTTAGAAAGCTCATTTTCAATTCTATTGCCAGTGATGCCGCAGCCCATGACGGTTTGCATTCCTGAGCCAACTAGCAAGGTATAATCTCTCATCAAAATATATGGACCACCGACGCCATTACAGTTTGAGTTAAATGACGCATATTGACTATCATCATATCCTCTAAATATCAACGATACTGGAAACTCTGGATGATAAAAATCACCAATAGATTGTCGAGATATAATCTTTCTATTAACATCAAAAGTATTACGAACGGCGCTCTTTAGCTGCCAATCGTAACGCTCTAGTAATGCATTATCAATTGGTAATCCCGTTGGTTTTCTAAAGGCTAGAGGCTTACCTGTGAATATTAATGTATTGCCATTCTCGATTTTAATCATCAAATTTTTCGGTGCCATTTGAATGTTGTCGAGCTTATTTTCTGCTACTGCTGACAGCGTAATCCCTAATTTTAATAGGCCGTTTTTAGGAAATAGCGCTTCTATATCGCCTTGATTCATTTTATTGCTAGGGGTGTTTTTACAGTCAGAGGGTTTTTGTCTAAGATCGCTACCATACTCAAAAGGTGGCGCATCCATCCACCCAAAGTCGATTGAAAAATGCTGGCAGCCTTGAAATAAGCTTAATGAGCTGGGCGCGACTGCTAAAGTAATGGGATTAGCCGTGTCGATATTAACAAGGTTTCCTTTCTGATCTTTGACGTGTGCCAATTGCCACTGATAATGGCTTGCCCATTGCAGAGTTGTGGCTTTAGTAGGTTCTGGAGCCTGCCCTTTAATAGCTGGCGTTTGCTGTGTTGGCGCAGACGTCATCTTGTCGGGAACAGGAAGTGTTGTCATAATACTCGGAACAACGTTAGGCTGACAACCCATTAGACTTACTGAAAACCAGACAGCTGAACATGCACATAGAGCGAAACGATTTAAAATCAAGTGTTTCAAAATCATAATTATTACCAAATAAACTTTTGTCTAAAATATAGCACAGGGTTTTAACCAGATTGTTTTTTATTATTACCAAAAAAAGCCGCCCATCATGACGATGAGCGGCTCTTTAATTTGTAAGGCTGGATTAGTAACTAATCAGATTAGTTATGCAGCGCTTTGCCTGAGGTTTTATCAACTGTCACTTTGGCAGGTTTCAGCGGCACTGGCATACTGACCAATGCTACTTTTAATATCTCATCAATCGTCGCTACTGGCTGGATGGTCAATCCTTCTTTGACATTATCAGGGATATCGGCTAAGTCACGCTCGTTGGTCGCTGGAATCAAGACGTGCTTGATGCCACCGCGATGCGCAGCTAGCAGCTTCTCTTTGAGACCACCGATACGTAGGATTTTACCGCGCAAGGTAATCTCGCCTGTCATCGCAATATCTGGACGAATGGCAATGCCCGTCAAGGCAGAGACCAGCGCTGTCGTGAGTGCACCACCAGCCGATGGACCGTCTTTCGGGGTCGCGCCTTCTGGCATATGCACGTGGACGTCAGTAGTTTTAAAGGTCTCGTAATCAATCCCTAAGCTGTCACCGCGAGCACGTACTACGCTCATGGCAGCACGAATCGACTCTTTCATTACATCGCCGAGTGACCCTGTAAAGCTCAGCTCGCCTTTACCTTTCATCGCGACCGCTTCGATGGTTAATAGTTCGCCACCGACTTGCGTCCAAGCAAGCCCAGTCACGCGACCAATCTCAGGCTCTTCTTCTGCCAGACCATAATCGTACTGATGGACGCCTAGATAGTCATCGATGTTTTTGTCATCGACTACTACCAGCTCACGTTCGGCTTTTTTCGGAGCACGTGCACCATGGGTTTCAACCGAACCGCGAACCACTTTGCGGCAGATTTTATTGACTTCACGCTCAAGGTTACGCACACCGGCTTCACGCGTATAGCTACGCACGATGCTATGTAATGCCGCTTCAACGATTTCAATTTCGCCTTCTTTAAGGCCATTATTTTTAATCGCTTTCGGCACGAGATATTTCTGCGCGATATTGACCTTTTCTTCTTCGGTATAACCCGGTAGACGAATGACTTCCATACGGTCAAGCAGGGCAGGTGGAATATCCATGCTGTTGGCAGTACAGATAAACATCACTTGTGATAAGTCTAAGTCCATATCCAAATAATGGTCGTTAAAGGTATCGTTCTGTGATGGATCTAGCACTTCAAGCAACGCTGACGCTGGATCGCCGCGGAAGTCTTGCGCCATCTTATCGATTTCATCCAATAAAAATAGCGGGTTTTTGACTTCGACTTTTGCCAATGACTGCACGATTTTACCCGGCATCGCGCCGATATAAGTACGGCGATGACCACGGATTTCCGCTTCATCACGGACGCCACCAAGTGCCATACGCACAAACTTACGACCCGTTGCACGAGCAATCGACTCGCCTAATGAGGTTTTACCAACACCTGGAGGACCAACTAAGCAAAGAATCGGACCGCGCAGTTTTTTCACGCGTGACTGTACGGCGAGATACTCTAAAATGCGGTCTTTGACATCTTGTAAGCCGTAATGGTCTTCATCTAATACGGTTTTAGCTTTATCTAAGTTGATCGAAACTTTGGTCGTCGCATTCCACGGCGTATCTAAAATCCACTCAATATAATTGCGTACCACTGAAGACTCTGATGAAGCAGGTGGCATCATTTTGAGCTTTTTCATCTCTTGCTCGGCTTTTTTTCGCACCTCTTCTGGCAAGTCAGCTTCATCTAGACGTTGCTCAAGCTCAGCTACATCGTCATCACCATCAAAGGCGCCGTCATTCATATCTGACAGCTCATTTTTAATGGCTTTCATCTTCTCGTTCAAGAAGTATTCGCGCTGATTATCTTCCATTTGCTGACGAACCGCTTCTTGGATATCTTGTTCGATATTTTGCTCAGCACTTTGCTTAACGAGATATTCAGTCAACGTATTAATATGGGTTTTGATATCATTTTTTTCTAAAAACGACTGTTTGATATCAAGATCCATCGACACACGGGTCGAGATAAAGTAAACCAACTCAAGCAAGTCATCGATACGCTTTGCCACGCGGGTTAGCTCACGAGCATTACGTAGACGTGCATCGGCATAGCTTTCAAACAGTGTGGTTAAAGCTTTGATTGTGTTTTTCTGTTGGCTCTCATCCATGTCGACATCAAGGTCAGCACGCTCAAATTTTGCCATCAATAGCTCGTCGTGACTCTCTATCGAATCTACACGGGCGCGATATTGACCTTCAATCAATACTTTGATGCAGTTCTCATCGCTATCATGCGGCATGGTACTGACGATGCGACAAACCGTACCGTATTGATATAAATTGTCGTGATCAATATCTTCGGTGAGCGAGTCTTTTTGCGCAACCACCAACACTTTATTGCCATACTCAGCTTGCGCCAATTCAACTGCTTTGACTGAAGGCTCACGACCGACAAATAAGGCAATTTGCATATGTGGATAGACGACAACATCGCGCAGTGCCAATAACGGTAGATAGTCTTCAACAGCGGTGTCTTGACTGTCTTTAGCAGTGTCATCTTCTTGAGTATCATCAGACGCTGATTTGTCTTCTACTGAATTATCAGACGACGTTTCTAGCTCGTTCTGTTGCTCGGTTGCTTGCTCAGTTTGCTGCTCATTGTCATCAGCAAGGGTAGATGATACGTCGACATCGATGTCGATATGGTCTTGGGCAATTTTATGTTCACTCATATATTTTTCCTCGTTCACCAGACTTGTAAAGTCAAGTTAGTGGTTCATGATTAGATAAATGGTGCTGCTATATAAAATTGCAAGGCTATATGACGAGCAGTCATGACAATATTGCGTCTTTATTTGCAGGGTCGATCCTGTCTGCTAAGTTTTGCGCGTGGGATTTATAGCTAAAATCAGGTAAAATGACGCGCGTCTTAACCGCTCCGTTCAAATAGCAACTATATGGGTTAACGTGTGAGTTAAAACGCTAGGGCGAAATAAATAGGTCGGCAATGTGCTAATAGCGTGCCAATAGTCAATAGCGGACCAAAAAACATAGGGTAAGGGGCGAGAATATGACCATCAATGCGGTGCTACTAGCGGTAGTCATCATGCTAGGCCTGTCTTTGGCGCGGGTACACGTGGTACTCAGCTTATTAATCGGCGCGCTGGCAGGTGGGCTGATTGCGGGTCTTGGTATGACCGATACCTTAAATGCCTTTCAAGAAGGTATCCGTAATGGCGCGCAAATTGCGTTGTCTTATGCCTTATTGGGCGCTTTTGCAGTGGCGATTGCACATTCAGGTTTGCCGCAGTCTTTGGCAGGGGCGGTTATTAAACGCATTGATGCTGGCGGGGCAGGTATAGGTACAGGTGGCATGATTAAATACATGCTGTTTGCAGGGCTCGTCACCATGAGCTGCTTTAGCCAAAACTTAATCCCGATTCATATCGCCTTTATTCCATTGCTTGTACCGCCTTTATTGCTTGCCTTTAACCGTATGCAAATCGATAGACGCCTGATTGCCTGTCTGATTACTTTTGGTCTGGTGACCACATATATGTTTATCCCTTATGGCTTTGGCGATATTTACCTCAATCAAATCATGCTTAAAAACGTCGGTGAAGCCGGTATTGATGTATCGAATATTTCGGTCACCAAAGCTATGGCGATTCCGGCACTTGGTATGCTTGTTGGTTTGCTAGTGGCGGTATTTATCAGCTATCGTAAGCCGCGTCAGTATGCCCAATTAGCCATTGATAAAGAGGCTCGCGATGCGGTAGTAGAAAAAGACGCGTTAAGCAAAACAGCTGCCGATGCCCAAACGCAAAGCAAGATGAAAACCATCGTCGCGCTGATTGCTATCGTCACAGCCTTTGTCGTACAGCTTTATACTGATTCATTATTACTCGGCTCAATGTTTGGTTTTGGCGTCTTTATGGCAACGGGCGTGGTCAAATGGCGTGACGCCGATACGGTCTTTAATGATGGTATCAAGCTGATGGCGATGATTGGCTTTATTATGATTACTGCCCAAGGCTTTGCCGAAGTCATGAAAGCGACCGAGCAAATACAGCCGTTGGTTGATGGCGCGGCGTCATTGTTTGCGGGTAATAAAGCGATGGCTGCATTTATTATGCTATTGATTGGCTTGATTGTGACCATGGGTATTGGTTCGTCTTTTTCGACTATTCCTATTTTGGCGGCGATTTATGTACCATTATGTATCTCTTTAGGGTTCTCACCTTTAGCAACCGTGGCGATTATTGGTACAGCTGGCGCGCTTGGTGATGCCGGTTCGCCTGCGTCAGACTCGACGCTTGGACCAACCTCTGGCCTAAACGTTGATGGCCAGCACGACCATATCAAAGACAGTGTGGTACCAACCTTTATCCATTACAATATTCCGTTATTGGTATTTGGTTGGATTGCGGCGATGGTGTTGTAAAGCTATCAAAGTTAAGTAGAGTTTGGTGTAGGCTAGATTTTTAACCCAGCTTTAAAATGTCAATTACCTTGTTATTAAACTGATTCTCTACAAAAAAAATCGTCTTAAAAAAAATAAACAGACCTGCCGAAAGCAAAGCAATAAAAATAGTAAAGATGACAGGAATGTCCAAAAAATCATCCCACCTAATGACGGCGGTGCATGCATCGCCATCATACCGAAACCAAATAAAAATAAAATGCTAGTCAACAGCATAGCGAAGAACTTCCAGCGACTATCCATATATACATCCATAGTTACCAGTAGGCTTAAGTGAAACAGCATCGCCATTATTAATATAACGACTAATTCTATAGGATAGGGGTGCGGAGGAGGAATATTCTGAACGTGAAGTAAATAGGGATCTGTGCTAAAACCTAACGTGATAATAAGACCGACGAAAATGATCCACAAGATAGTAAAAACTACCCTTAGTGGTTTTGAGCGAAAGTAGCTCATTGTTGTCTTTGCAAATCCTTTATGGGTCTTTATTGTCATCTTCAAAATCCTCAATCTCACCAGTTAAACTAGCCAAAAAAGCATCACTGTCAGCCAGTAATTCATTTAAGCGTTTCTTATTAACCACCTTTGCTAATTCGTCGGAGTTAAAGGCTTGTTCTTGACTGTAGTAGAGCTTCTCTCTAGCGTCATCATTTCCCAATGCTCGTAAGTACGTATCAACACTATCAGCGCTAGATGCTTTGTCATAGCGGCTTGTAATCTGATTTCGTTTAAACCACCTCAAGCTACTTGGCGTAATCAAACCATCTAAAGGCACATCCCACGCTTGGCGCTCAAGCTGCTCAACCACTTGGAAATCATAACACCAGCCGATTTTTAACGGCTTTTTTAACCCTGTTCGATGGCTTTTACCAAGTGTCGTGTCATAAAAGCCACCACCCATGCCCATACGATTACCATTTTTATCAACTGCGACTAATGGACAGATAATCACATCTAATTCGTGTGCCCAAAGTAACCTGCGATGATGGTTCTGCTTCATACCTAAGCTATGAATGCGTGTCGGTATATTTAATAGTTTCGACTGATAAATAGGCACAAAGCGCAGACGTTTATCATCATTACCATTTCTAGTACGACCGAGCGAACCAACCACAGGCAGATAAGGCAAATAGCCTAAGCGTTGACACCAGTCCAACAGTGGCTGAGTGGGTAGCTCGCCAAAGCCATTATAATATAAGCCAATCTTTGCATGCGGCGGTAAGCGTTGTTGCAATTTAATTAAATGTAAGCTTGCCATGCGCGCATATTGTCTACGCTCGCCAGCTGTTAATTGCCGACGCTGGCGGGTAAACTGCTTTCTTGGCGGATTACTTAAGCTATCAGCGGTTTTGATATCGTTTTTAGAGTGAGCGTCATCATTCGCTAACTCAGGTAACGAGTCAGATAATGCAGTAGCAGAATGTTGTTGGCTGGTGTTTTTAGACATCAGTTAGCCTCACGGACTTGGAGAAATTTGTGATAAGTCATGCTATCATAACGCCACTTTACATCGTATTTTCCTTTATGTGCAGCGTGTGTTGCACTTTTTCAAAGCAGCTATACAACAAACCATCAAAGAGGGTAGTTATGTCGACACAGAATCAGGCAACTCGTACCGAAAAAGATACCATGGGCAACGTGGAAGTCCCAGCTGACGCTTATTGGGGTGCGCAAACTCAGCGTAGCCGCGAGAACTTTAAAATTGGTGGCGAGACATTGCCACGTCCGATGATTGAAGCAATGGCGCTAGTGAAAAAAGCCGCTGCCATTACCAATGCTAGCCTTGAGCGTATCGAAGGCGATAAGCGCGACTTAATCGTGCAAGCTGCTGATGAAGTTATCAACGGTGGTTTAACGGATCAGTTCCCACTCGTAGTATGGCAGACAGGTTCTGGTACCCAGTCAAACATGAACATGAACGAAGTATTGGCAAATCGTGCCAACGAAATCGCAGGGAACGCGCGCGGCAGCTACACGCCGATTCACCCGAATGACCATGTTAACCATGCACAGTCTACCAACGACAGCTTCCCAACCGCGATTCGTGTGGCGGCTGCCCGTCAGATTAACAGCCTGCTTATCCCAGCGGTAAAAGTACTACGCGATACGCTAGATGCCAAAGCCAAAGAATTCGATAGTATCGTTAAAATCGGTCGTACGCATTTGCAAGACGCGACGCCTTTGACCCTAGGTCAAGAATTCAGCGGTTATGTCAGCCAACTTGACCATTCATTAACTCGTATCGATAACGCGCTACAAGGTCTATATGAATTGCCACTAGGCGGCACAGCGGTTGGTACAGGTCTAAACGCTCACCCTGATTATGCGGTAAAAGCGGCTGAGCAATTGGCTGAATTAACAGGCTTACCGTTTGTCACCTCACCAAATAAATTTGAAGCACTAGCCGCTCGTGATGCCGAAGTGTTTGCTTCAGGCGCACTCAAAACGCTAGCTGGCAGCCTAAATAAAATCGCTAATGACGTCCGTTGGTTGGCATCAGGTCCTCGCTGTGGTTTGGGCGAATTGACGATTCCAGAAAATGAGCCAGGCTCATCTATCATGCCGGGTAAAGTAAACCCAACTCAGTCAGAAGCAATGACCATGGTCGTCGCTCAAGTCATGGGTAACGATGTCACTATCAGCATGGCTGGCGCGTCAGGTAACTTTGAGCTTAACGTTTATAAGCCAGTGATTGCCTTTAACTTATTGCAATCTATCAAGCTATTGGGTGACGCTTGCAACAGCTTTAACGAAAATTGTGCGGTTGGTATCGAGCCAGTCAAAGACAAAATCGATGACTTCTTGCATAATTCATTAATGCTAGTGACTGCTTTGAACCGTCATGTTGGTTATGAAAACGCAGCAAAAATTGCTAAGACTGCTTATAAAGAAAACAAAACTTTGAAGCAAGTGGCGGTTGAATTGGAGTTGTTAACTGAAGCGCAGTTTGATGAGTGGGTAACCCCTGCGGATATGGTGCATCCTTCTTAATTTAGATTTTTTTGGGTAAATAAAAGACCTTGTCATGTAATGTGGCAAGGTCTTTTTTACCTAAAATTTATTTTTAATTAGAACTTATAAAGCAATCCTAGCGTCGTCGTGGCATCCGTCCGCGAGTCAACCATTGGGCTGTCATATTGTTCATTTGGCAGATAGCTTAAGCTTTGATTGGCAAATCCTGCCCAGCGCTCATTAAAGTCATAGTTGGCACTGATATTGATATAAGGGTTTAAGCTATTATTTGACTCATAAGCAGCGACGCCTGTCTTCGCTGACTCTTGTGCACTAACGCCATAATAATAGTTATTGTAGTCAGCATCATGATATTCAAAGCCAATGCTTGGATAGACGGTCAGCTTATCTTTAGTGATTTTGGCAAGATAGGTCAAACGCGCTGTATTACCACCACTTTTATCTAAAACGTCAGTCGCGACTTGCAGGCGAAAACCACCCACAGGCGTACGACGCAGATAGGATAGACCGGCAGCGGCTGAAGCCTTACGTTTATCTAGACCTTGCAGCGCGCCAGTGGCATCGTCAGGGTCGAACTCACTGCCATCGAGCTGCGCATAAGCAGCTAGCTGATTGGTGCCATCATTGATGATATAAGCGCCCGCTTGCGCACCGCGTGCATAGATTCTGTTGTTATCATAAAACACACCCGGCAATACTTTTATGTCGGTGCTGTCTTCCAAATCATAAGCCGACTTGACCGCCATGACGTTGACGCCGACGCTTAAAATGGCATCTTTATCAGTCGGTAAGTTGTTTTTAAACAGTGCGGCATTAGAGATGCTGGCGACACTAAATAGGGCAGTGGCGGTCAATGCGCTAAGGACAGTGCGCGTCAACGGTTTCGATAGCGCTGATGATTTAAACATGGTTTGCTCTCATAAGTGGGTGGGATAAACGGTAAAAAAAGCATTGAAAAGCATTGATAAATAGAATAATAAATAAGTCTGGCATTTTACTCAATGGCGGCGAGCACTTGTAGTATTTGCTGATGGATATCTTGCCACCACCAGACAAAACCAATACTGATCAGCAGCATGACCAGCCACGGTAGCAATTGCCAAATAAGCGTCGATTTGGTCGCTGTTTGTTGTTCGTTAATTTTGCTGTGATTAAGGCTTGCGTGATTAGCATTCACATTCATAGGTAAGTTTACAGCAGAGTCATGATTAAAACTGCTGTTATTATCAAAATTGCCATCATTATCAAAGCGAAAAGAATTGATATAAGTAGTCTGATAAATGTCTTGCGCTTGGTTAGGCATATTCTGTAGCGTAGCAGCCAAGCGCTGACGGTAGGCAATGGCAAACGCCAATGCAATCACCAATCCCGTGACCGCGCCGCCAATATGACCGGCATTATCAATCCCCGGTACGGCAAAGCCATATACCAAATTGATGCCCATAATAATGATTAGGCTTTTCAGATTGAGCACCATACCATTGACTGATATTTTAAACAGCGCGGCTATCAATAGCGCGGCACCGATACCCATGATACCGCCAGACGCGCCCGCCGATATGCCCGGTTGTCCAGTGCCATCTAAGATGCCTTGCCACGTAATATGGTTGTTCAGTAGGTTGCCACCGATTGCCGCCAGTAAAAATAACGCCAAAAACTTCGCTGAGCCAAACATCGGCTCGGCGATTTGCCCAAAGAAATACATGGCAAAACCATTAAACAATAAATGCATCAGACCGATATGCAAAAAGGCACTACTTGCCAAGCGCCATGGTTCACTGTCCATGGTATAAGGCAGAGCATTGGCGCCCCATTTTAGTAATTCTTCAGTCGATGGATTATTGGCATCGACGCCGCTCAGTACTTGCATGATAAATAAACCGATAAAGCTGACTAATAGCAAAGTGGTGACGGGCGCGGTTTTTAATAATTGTTGAATGGTCATAAACGCAAACTATCAATAAAAAGTGATGAGTAGAGTATAAAGGCTAGGGTTAGGGCGTGTCACCCATAAGTGGGTTAGAGTCGATTCAACTGCAAAACGATATAGGGTTGCTAGAATAAATTTTTCGCAGCCTCTGGAGTGCGAAGCACACAGCAAGCAAGGAAGATTTATTCAAGCAGCAAGCTATTTTGGACATATCCTTTTCACACCGAACTGAATATATCAATATTTAATAAAGCTGGGTTTTTTAATAAGGACTGGCTTTTTAATAAGCATGAGTTTTAAGATTCTCATAAGTGCCTTTAACCAAAATGTCATCCGTCACTTGATTGATATCGGTATGACCACAAAACGCCATGCTGATATCACACTCGTTATAAATAAGCTCTAGCGCACGGCGCACACCGTCTTCGCCATAAGCGCCAAGCCCATACAAAAACGCGCGACCAATCATTGTACCATTGGCGCCTACAGCGAGTGCTTTGAGCACATCTTGACCGGAGCGAATACCACTATCGAGCCAAATCTCGATATTGCTATTTTCCGCTCGTACCGCTTGCACGATATCAGCGAGCACGGCAATGGAAGACAACGCCCCATCAAGCTGACGGCCGCCATGGTTTGAAACCACCAACGCATCGGCACCGCTACGAGCAGCCATGATGGCGTCTTCAGGTTCCATGATACCTTTGATAATGAGCTTGCCGCCCCACATATCTTTAATGCGCGCGACATCATCCCAGCTTAGCGCTGGGTCAAACTGTTCAGCCGTCCATGCCGAGAGCGATGAGATATCCTCGACGTTTTTGGCATGGCCGACGATATTACCAAAGCTATGCCGTTTGGTGCCGAGCATATTCATGCACCACTGCGGCTTGGTCATGAGGTTTAATATATTGGCAAGGGTAGGTTTTGGCGGCGCAGATAGACCGTTTTTGATGTCTTTATGGCGCTGTCCGAGCACTTGTAAATCCGCGGTTAAGATAAGCGCGGAACAATTGGCCGCTTTAGCGCGGCGAATCAGGTTTGCCATAAATTCTTGGTCGCGCATCACATAGAGCTGGAACCAAAACGGCGCACTGGTGTTTTCTGCCACATCTTCGATAGAGCAGATACTCATGGTTGAAAGCGAGAAGGGCACGCCAAATTTCTCCGCTGCTCGCGCGGCGTGAATCTCACCATCGGCCCACATCATGCCAGTAAAGCCAGTTGGGGCGATAGCAACGGGCATTTTGACTTTTGAGCCCAGCATATCCGTGGCAAGCGAGCGCCCTTCCATATTGACCAGAACCCTTTGGCGCAATTTAATACGGTCAAAGTCGGTTTCATTGTTGCGATAAGTAGTCTCAGTCCATGAGCCTGAATCGACATAATCATAAAACATCCGTGGTACTTTACGCTCGGCAACACGGCGCAAATCCTCAATTTCCGTTATTTTCTTTAAATCTTTCATAAGTTTCTCATTATTATCATTTTTTACGTTGTCTGTTTTATGACGCTGCTAATAATTGCTGCAAATCCAACACTGAAAAAGGATAGTTCAAGCGTTTTGATGGCGTCAATATCACAGGAATCGTAGTAGCAAACTCCATCATCAGCACCTCATCAAAATCAGCAATATCAACATACTGATAGCGTATCGGCTGCACCGCTTGAAATTGGCTAAGCAGCTGCTCAGCGATGTCACAAAGATGACAGCCAGTCGTTCCGAGTAGCCACCATTTATCCTGATTTTCAGCCGTACCAAGATTGGGATTGGCGGCAATCATGCGTGCCCGTAACATTGCTACTGTATTATTAGCCATATTTACACTCTTATTCATATATCTATTTATCGCCAAGCGTTAGTTTTAAATTTTTAAAGAAAAGTATTCGTAGCACTTGGCAGTATTTACATAATAAAGAAATAGGGTAAATAATGACAGCGATTGTGAGATTAGGTAAGATGACCTGCTATTTATGATTAACGCGTTAGGGTTAACAGTTTATTATGTTGACTATTTTTTAACTACTTGGATATCGCTCGCATGGCAAGTTTTGGCACATTTCTCAAACGCTTATTACTGGCATTCATGTTGTTGGTGGTGGCTTTTCATATATTGGTCGCAGGTCTGCTACTGATTTGGAAGACCCAGCCGATTAATAATAGCATGTTTATGCTGACCCATCGTTTAACGGGTGGCACGGTCACGCAAACGTGGGCTGAGTATGACGCCATTGCCAAATCTGCCAAACAAGCAGCGATTGTCAGTGAAGATTCGACCTTTAGCCAGCATAATGGCTTTGATATGAAAGGCATTAAGGCGGCACAGAAAAAGAACGAAGAAACGGGCAAAATGTCAGCGGGCGGCTCAACGATTACCCAGCAATTGGCCAAAAACTTATTTCTTACCTCGCATCGCTCTTATACCCGTAAAGCTGAAGAAGCGATTATCACAGTAATGATAGAAACCTTTTGGGATAAGCAGCGCATTTTGACCGCTTATCTCAACGTCGCTGAGTTTGGTAACGGCATTTATGGTATTGAAGCCGCCGCCCAGCATTATTTTGATAAATCAGCGGCCAATCTAAACCGTGACGAATCGGCTTTACTCATCGCCATGTTGACCAATCCAAAATACTACGAAGGTCATCAAAGTGACAAACGCTTGCGCAACAAACAACGTATCATTAAAAAACGCATGAAAAATGCCGTCTTACCGCAATCCGCTTAGGAAACGTTTGGCTTAGCGTGTAATTAGCTTAGATTGTCGGTTGGCATTAAATAGCGTTCATAAAAAATAAAAGATGACGGCATATCGATCACGTAAAGGATTAAAAAGGTGGCAAAGATGGTTAATAAGCAAAATAACGATCATGAAATTAACGATAGTATTGATGTTAGTACAAAAACGGATAGTGAACTCAGCACGAATCTGGTCAAAACAGAAGAAGAGCTAACAGCAAGCTCGAGCAAAGGATTGAGTGAAATAGACTGGCAGCGTTTCGACGATGGCAGCTATTCGCCGAGCAGCTATATCAATCGCGATTTGTCTTTGTTGCAGTTTCATCTGCGGGTGTTGGCGCAGGCGGCCAGTCCGCGCCATCCTTTGTTAGAGCGCTTGTTTTTCCTCATTATCTTTTCTTCCAACATGGATGAGTTTTTTGAGATTCGTGTCGCCGGTATCATGCAAAAACTCAATATGGGTGATGTCTCAACCAGCGCTCATGGTATGCGCCCAAGCGAGGTGCTCAGAGAAATATCTGCTGTCACTCATAAAGCCATCAGCGAGCAATACCGCATTTTAAATGAAGATATCCTGCCAGCCCTGGCTCAAGAAGATATCCGCTACTTAAAGCGTGACGAGCTAACTCCTGAGCAATCGGCATGGATGAAGCAGTATTTTACCGAGCAAGTCTCACCAGTTTTAACACCGATTAGCATTGATCCGGCGCATCCGTTTCCGAGATTGGTAAATAAAAGCTTAAACTTTATCGCCACGCTAGAGGGCAAAGATGCCTTTGGTCGTGATATCAATCTCGCCATTGTACCAGCGCCACGCAGCTTACCACGTGTCATCCGCTTGCCGGATGAGCTGACGGGTGGTAAAGAGCATCATGTGATGCTATCGGCGGTGATTCATGAGCATATCGGTGAGTTGTTCCCGGGGATGAATGTCACTGGTTGTCATCAGTTTAGACTAACGCGCAATGCCGATTTGGATTTGGCAGAGGATGTCGATGATATTGCCAAGGCACTAGAGGGCGAGCTTGAAAACCGCCGCTTTGGCGACAAGGTGCGTTTAGAGGTCACTACCGATTGCCCAGCGCCGATTAGCGATTATTTGCTCAATGAGTTTGAGCTGCATGACAATCAACTTTACCGCGTCAATGGGCCGGTGAACTTAACACGCTTGCTGTTTGACTTTAATATCCCCGCGCTACGTTATCAGCCTTTTACCCATGTCGTCCCCAAACCGTTCCGCCGTGAAGTTGATAAGCTCGATAAAGCGACCAGTATGTTTGCCGCGATGCGTAAGAGCGATGTCTTGGTTCATCATCCGTTTCATGCGTTCTCGCCGATTATCAATCTATTATGGCAGGCAGCAAGTGACCCAAAAGTGCTCGCCATTAAGCAAACGCTATATCGTTCAGGTACCAATTCAGAAATCGTTAAAGCCTTAGCGGCGGCGGCGCGCAATGGTAAAGAAGTCACGGCGGTTATCGAGTTACGCGCCCGTTTTGATGAAGCCTCAAATATCGCGGTGGCTAATTATCTGCAAGAAGCAGGCGCGGTGGTGGTTTACGGTATCGTCGGTTACAAGACTCACGCCAAATTGATGCTTATCATTCGCCGTGAAAACGATAAAATTCGTCGTTATGTGCATCTCGGTACGGGCAACTATCATGCTGCCAATGCCAAAGTTTATACCGATTATGGTTTATTTAGTGCCGACCCTGATATCTCAGAAGACGTGCACAAAATCTTCCAAGAGCTAACAGGCATGGGCAAACCTGCCAATCTAAAAAAACTCCTACATGCGCCGTTTACCTTGCATGAAAAGCTCATGAGCTTTATCGATGATGAAATTGCTCAAGCCAAAGCAGGCAAACGCGCTCATATTATCATCAAGGTCAATGCGCTGACCGAGCGCCGACTGATTGATAAATTGTATGATGCATCGCAGGCAGGCGTTAAGATTGAGCTGATTTTGCGCTCCATGTGCTGCCTGCGCCCGCAAGTAAAGGATTTGTCCGAAAATATCACCGTCCGTTCTGTGATTGGGCGCTTTTTGGAACATACGCGCATTTATTACTTTTATAATGCTGGCTATGAGCGCTTGTATTGCGGCAGCGCCGACTGGATGGACCGCAACTTATTCCACCGCGTTGAGGTGGCGTTCCCAATCGAAGACAAAAAGCTATTCAAACAAATTTATCAAGATGGTTTAATCAACTATCTACACGACAATACTCAGGCTTGGGCGCTTGACGGTAACGGCGTTTGGCAGCAATTACAACCAGCGGCAGATGAAACACCGCATATCGCACAAGAGCATTTATTAAAGGTCATCAACGGCGTTGGCGAGACAACTTAGACTAGTTCTCAACAACCTTTTTAGATTCAATAAGCATTGAAAAATCCAAATAAAAACCAAGCATCTGTATTTATCGGATCTTGGTTTTTTTATTTAACAGCGCTTATAAAGTTGCGGAATAAATTACTAAAAAAGTAGCGTACCAATGAAAAGCAAGTTACAAACTGTCGGCTAACCTCACATTTATTCACACATTGATACGGCAGTACACTGGTGAGCAGTCAAAAATTATTCTTATAATTAAGTTATACCTTGTCTCTGATAGCTGATAGACAGCAGTCTATATATCAATAATTTATAAAGAGCGAGCAAGGATAAGCTAATTATAGCTAGTACAATTTTATTATAAATAAATTACAAATAAGAGGAATTGCACCATGAGTAATACCAATAATGACATATCTGATGTAAAAAAAGCGGCAGAACAAGCAGATAGCCAACAAATCGAAAAAAACCTAACCGATAACAAGCAAGTCGATAAACCTGAAAATCTAAGCGAAGAGCAAAAAACGCCTTTTATCGAAGATGATTTGCGGACTGATAAATAATAAAACTAATCTGCTGCTCTACACCAAACGCGAGGGACACGCCATGAAAGACTTTACCCAACCTAATGATGAAGAACCGGTACTAATTGATGATCCAGCGGCATTAAAGCCAAAAAATCCTAAAGACAGTTACAAAGGTCGAAAGTACGAGCCGGATATTGATGGACCTGAGCAAGCATCACAGGAAACCGATGAAGTATATGTAGACCCACGTAAAGAAGAGGATTTGCCACCTGGTGGTAAAAACGTTGCTGATTTAAACGCTTATGACTTGTCTCAAAAGAATAATGAGTAAACGTGAGAACGATAAGCGAATTTACCATAACGATAAAAATAATAATTTAAAAAACAATAAGGATATTATGATGCAAGCCAAAGATATGCCAACCAAAGATCCTGAATTAACCAAAACTCGTATTCAGGAGACTGATATTCGAGAAACCGCTATTACAGAGAATGAGGTTCATTCATCTGTTGCTCATGATGAAATCGAAGACAATACTAGAGTCAATAAAGGAACCGATACCTTTAAAGAAGGTGTGATAGAAACAGAGCATGTAAACAAAAATGACAATCCTGCGCGTCAGCCAGATCGCCGCGATCAAGAAGGCAATGCTTTCGATGAAGGGGTAAATGAGCATACTATCATGCCTGAAGCGGCTAAAAGTACCGATATAAACGATTTAAATCGCTATGCCAATGTCGATAATGCGCAAACACGCGTACTAAATCCTGATGAAAAAGATTTCTAATAGTTAAGATGAAAGGTGTTTAGCGAGGCTAAGAGTGCTAGCAAATATAGATAGCTATTTTTTATATGCTTATAATTATAAAGAGAAGGCCTATGACTATACAAAACGACAAGAACGTTAATGCTACGGACGTTAATGATAAGGATGTTGATGTGAATCAGCAAAAGCGAAATCATCCAGAAGATAACCCCAACCTAAAAGATGCCGATGACAATAATGGTATTGTACCTGACGATGCCCTGCAAAAGGTCAATCCGGCAGAAGCAGAACGGTTGACGGATGACCACGATCCCCATCATGTGGTAAAAAATCACAAACAATATGATACTTCGATAACCGAAAGCGATAAATAATGGCTTTCAGAACAATAAAAGATTGAATGAAATAAGAAACGGATAATTTATAGTGGCGCTTTAAGTAAAATTTATAGTGTCGCTTTAAGTAGTAAGATTTAAAAAGGTTTAACCCTTAGCAAGAATTTATACGCTAACGGTTAAACCTTTTTTATTTCAGGTGAAAATTAATAAGATGATTAGATAATTAAGCAGGGTTACCACTATGAAAGCGTAGCTCGCTATCTGGACTTGATATCAGCTCTGCTTCAACTTCTTTAAAAAAGGCGACACGTTCGTCAATATTATCTTCAGCTAAAGACTGCGCCAATGCCAAATAATCTTCAAAATGGCGACTTTCTGATTTAAGTAAGTAGCGATAGTACTTCGCCAATCGTTCATCATTAATGACTTCTGCCAATGTGGCAAAACGCTCGCAAGAACGTGCCTCGATAAATGCCCCAATAATTAAGACATCTACCATCGCCGCTGGCTCGTAGGTACGTTTATGCTTGAGCATGCCTTTGGCATAACGTCCAGCGCTCAGATATTTCCATGCTTGCCCGCGCTCATTCATGATGCCGAGCACTTGCTCATAATGCAGCATCTCCTCGCGTATCAATTGTGCCAATTTGCGCTGTAAGTCATAAGAAAACTCATAACGAAAGATTAAATTCATCGCCGTACCAGCCGCTTTTTTTTCGCAGTTGGCATGGTCTTGAATGATTAACGGCAAATCCGCAAGGGCAGCATCGACCCAAGCCTGCGTGGTACGTGCGCCTAAAAATTCATAAATAGGCGATAGGTCTACTTTTAGTGGCGTTCTTAATTGCGCGATATCGACACTGTCTTCTTGAGTGCTGTCTTGGTCAGCGTCATTATTTTGAGTTAGCGTTGCAAGATTTTGGGTAGTAATAGTCATAGTTTTTCGGACTTTTTAAAGAGTAGATGTAAGGCAGTATTTATTAAACAATAATAAAAAGACTTAAGAGTGAGAGCTATTATAACGACTATAACGGCAAATATTTTTAATGGCGCTTGGCATTTCTGGCATGATAGATAATCAGGCAAGCTTGGTACTTTTAAATGCTTTGGCTTAACAGATAACTATTAAGCATAATTTGATGTAGTAATGATTACTCAAGGTTTATACATCATTTCAATTCTAGCGCTTAAGCAGACTATTTACCGCACCTAAAGCCATGTGGCTTATAGGGTATCATTTATAGACAGCCTAAGTATTTACTTAGTGAATGGTCTTTCCTTGTTTATTTCATTATTTGATAGTAGGATGAGATTTTGCTTTTAGAATATCTTGTCTTACTATTATTATCAGTTAATAGCTAGTCAAACGGTATTATATCAACTATCCATGCTAGCGCAAAAAGTAACGCTTAGCGCCTTAGCATTGGCTTTGCACTGCACTAAATAGTAGCAATATAGATAATAGCAATCCGCGATTAACACACTTCACGAACAGATAAGGATAACAATATGAGCCAGTCTTCTAACGCCAATCGTATTCAAAAAGGCATTCTTGCCATCGATAAGCAGATGTTCGATTTTATTGAAAACGAAGTGCTGCCGAAAGTCGGTGTTGATTCAGACAGCTATTGGTCAGGTTTTGAAAAGGTTATTAAAGAATTTACGCCGCGCAATAAAGCGCTGCTCGCGACCCGTACCAAAATTCAGAAGCAAATTGACCAGTGGCATCTCGACAATCCTGCCAAAAATGGCGATATTGATTACCCAGCTTATAAAGCGTTTTTACAAGAAATCGGCTACTTATTACCAGAAGGTGATGATTTCAAAGTCAGCACCCAAAACGTCGACGACGAGATTGCCCATATCGCAGGCCCGCAGTTGGTGGTGCCAGTCCGTAACGCACGCTATGCATTGAACGCAACCAACGCTCGTTGGGGCAGCTTGTACGACGCCTTGTACGGCACAGACGTCATCAGCGATGAAAATGGTCAAGAAGCCAAAGGTGGCTATAACCCAACGCGCGGCGCCGCTGTCGTCGCCTATGCCAAAAAATTCTTAGATGAAAGCTTTGCATTAGCATCAGGCTCATATACTGATGCCACTGGCTTTAAAGTTGTCGATGGCAAGCTTGAAGTTATGCAAGGCGATAGCAGCACTGAATTAAAAGATGCCGCTCAGTTTGCAGGTTTTGTCGGTGAGGCTGAAAGCCCAACTGGTATTTTGTTAAAAAACAACAACCTACATGCTGAAATCCAAATCGATGGCAGCCATCCAGTGGGTAAAGACGATCCAGCTAACATCAAAGACGTATTACTTGAATCTGCTATCACGGCGATTCAAGATTGCGAAGACTCAATCGCTGCCGTTGATGCCGAAGAAAAAGTAGAAGTGTATCGCAACTGGTTTGGTTTGATGAATGGCGACTTGCAAGAAACCTTTGAAAAAGGCGGCAAAACTCGTACGCGTAAACAAAACCCAGACCGCGAATACACCACGCCAGATGGCGGCGCACTTATCTTACCAGGTCGCTCGCTACTATTAATTCGTAACGTTGGTCACTTAATGCAAAACCCGGCTATCTTGGTTGATTTGGGTAACGGTCAAGAAGAGATTTTTGAAGGCTTAATGGATGGTTTGATTACTCCGCTATTGTCTTTAAATGATTTAAAAGGCAAAAACGAGCTATCAAACTCGCGCAAGGGCTCGATGTATATCGTTAAGCCAAAAATGCATGGTCCTGAAGAAGTCAAAATGGCGAACGATTTGTTTAACGCCGCTGAAGACTTATTAGGCTTAGAGCGTAATACCATTAAAATCGGTGTGATGGATGAAGAGCGCCGCATGACGGTTAACCTCAAAGAAGCCATTCGCCAAGCAAAAGAGCGCGTGATCTTTATCAATACGGGCTTTTTAGACCGTACGGGTGATGAGATGCACACCAGCATGAACGCTGGACCCTTCGTCCGTAAAGGCGATATGAAATCGCAAGCATGGCAGCCAGCTTATGAGCAGTGGAACGTCGATATCGGTTTAGAGACCGGTCTACAAGGCCACGCTCAAATTGGTAAAGGCATGTGGGCGAAGCCTGACGAGATGAAAGAGATGATGGAAAGCAAAATCACCCATCCACAAGCAGGCGCTAGCACAGCTTGGGTACCATCACCAACGGGCGCTACTTTGCACAGCATGCATTACCATGAGGTCAATGTTGCCGACGTGCAAGACAGCTTAAAATCCCGTGAGCGTGCCAGCTTAGATGATATCTTGACCATTCCATTGGCCAAAGATAGCAACTGGACAGAAGAAGAAAAGCAGCAAGAGCTTGATAATAACGCTCAAGGTATCCTAGGTTATGTTGTACGCTGGGTAAACCAAGGCGTTGGCTGCTCTAAAGTGCCAGATATCAATGATGTAGGTCTAATGGAAGACCGTGCAACCTTGCGTATCTCAAGTCAGCATATCGCCAACTGGTTACATCACGGCGTGGTAAGCGAAGAGCAAGTCATGGATACCATGAAGCGCATGGCAAAAGTCGTCGATGAGCAAAATGCGGGCGATAATGGCTATCAGCCAATGGCCAATAACTTCGATAATTCTTACGCCTTTAAAGCTGCCTGCGATTTGGTCTTTAAAGGTCGTGAGCAGCCAAGTGGTTACACTGAGCCATTATTGCATCAAGCGCGTTTAGACTTAAAAGCCAATACGCATTGTTAATTCCTTATTTTTAAAAGCCATTAAAGGGCTACTTATCCATGGTTAAGTAGTCCTTCAATACTTAGTATTACTCAAGCATATTTAAAGCAATGTATTTCTTTTATTTATTTATAAAAGTTACCCCTATTTGCCAATGGCGAGTAGGGGTGTTTTTTTTGTTTTTATCTAAATAATCGTTAAACCTTAGATTAAGCATGGGTTTAAGGATTTTTCGTCATCAAAGACTTAAAAATATGTTGCAAATTATGTCAAAGTTGTTATGCTTGTAATCGAAGTATGAGTTTGGTAACGGATGTTACGCAACAGAGCGATAAAGACCAGCATTTACATGGCAGTTACGATTCTAATCCCAGTTATGTAAGTCATGGTTTTTTTCATCTTACGGTAATAGCACTTCGCCACACTTGTTTCTGACTAATCTCGGTAGCCAGTTACACATTATATCTTTGAGGATTTGTGACGATACCATATTGGGCACCAGCTAATAATAGCTCGCTCATTACTAAAATTGTAAAGTGGAGATACCCCATGAAAAAACTACTTTTAGCTACAGCAATCGCTGCCCTATCTGTATCTGCCGCCAACGCAGCACCTACTATCTACGGTAAAGCTTTTTTAGCTGCTGACTATGTTAACGCTGAATTCGATGGCCCTGCTGGCAATATGTATGATGAAGATACAGTAGAAATTAACTCTCATGCTTCACGTATCGGTCTTAAAGGTTCTGAAGCCATGACTGCTAACACTGATGTTATCTATCAGTTAGAGTACGGCACACGCATTGATGGAGATAAAGATGGTTTCACTAACCGTGATACATTCCTTGGTGTTGTTAACAAGCAATTTGGTGAGTTCCGTGTTGGTAAAAACCAATCAAGCCTAGCGCGTATCGATAACGTTGTTGTAAACCAAGGTTACTTTGATAACTTAGGTACTACGAAAAATGAGAATGAAGTTGTCGAAGCGTTAAACATGGCGGATAGTAACCGCATCCCAAGTTCAATCATTTGGACTGCACCAAAATATGATGGTCTACCACTAGAAATCTCTGCAATGTATAGCTCTGATGATGCTAATGGTAATGATAACTCAGGTTTCGGTGTTGCAGCACTATTTGACCAAGGTACTGGCTTTACTGCTGGTCTAGCTTATGACAAAGACCAAAACATCGAAGGTGACATCATCCGTGGTACCGCGACTGTAGATCTAGCTAAATTCATGGCAGCTCCAATCAGATTAGGTGCGTTATATCAAGTAGCTGATTATGATTATGGTTCTTCTAAAGAAAAAGGTTTTGTCATTAGTGGTGAGATGCCTCTAACTAACTTTGCTCGTCCAGCGTCTGTCTATGCACAGTACAACAATACCTCTAACCTAGATGGTTTTGATGACGCTGATTCAGATCAAATCGTTGTTGGTGGCAAATACTTCTATAAAGACAACATCATTGCTCATGCTTATGCTGGTATGAACAAAGCTGATAATGTTCCATACTTAACAACTACAGGCGATGCTGAAGTATTCGTACTTGGTACTGGTCTAGAATACAAATTCTAATCTAAGCATTAGAATCTGACTCTAAAAAACTCATCCTTCGGGGTGAGTTTTTTTGTTATGGCCTTTTTAAGGCGGCAGTGGCGTATAATAGTCACGCTTATGATAAATATGCACTGATGCGGGCGCAGCGCGAAAAACTGAGTGTTTTAAAGAGTTTGTGCTTTTGCCCTATATTTTGTGGCGTATTTTTAGTAAAATCCTTCTTTACCAATTACCGACAGAGTACTATGACCAAGTTTATATTTGTGACCGGTGGGGTAGTGTCCTCACTAGGAAAAGGTATTACCGCAGCCTCTCTTGCCGCAGTCCTTGAAGCACGCGGCGTGAGCGTGACGATGACCAAAATGGATCCGTATATCAACGTCGATCCAGGTACGATGAGCCCATTTCAACATGGCGAAGTGTTCGTCACCGAAGATGGCGCTGAGACCGATTTGGATTTAGGCTACTATGAGCGCTTTTTACGCCATTCAAAGATGAGTAAGAGCAATAACTTTACCAGTGGCCGTATCTATCAGAACGTTTTGAATAAAGAGCGCCGCGGTGAATATTTGGGCGGTACGGTACAGGTGATTCCGCATATCACTGATGAAATCAAAAGCAAAATTCTTGCCAGTGGCGAAGGCTATGATATCGCCATTATCGAGATTGGCGGTACGGTCGGTGATATCGAGTCACTTCCTTTTATGGAAGCGGTACGCCAAATGCAAGTAGAGCTAGGTCGCAATCGCGCCATGCTGATGCATTTAACGCTGGTGCCTTATATTGCCAGCGCGGGCGAAACCAAAACCAAGCCTACTCAGCATTCAGTAAAAGAGCTACGTTCTATCGGTCTGCAGCCAGATATCTTAATCTGCCGCTCTGACCACCATATCTCACAAGACAATCGCCGCAAGATTGCGTTATTTACCAACGTCGAAGAGCGCGCAGTCATCATGTGTGAAGATGCGCAAAGTATTTATCAAATACCGCGTACCTTGCATGAGCAAGATCTTGATGATTTAATCTGTGAGCGCTTTGGTCTTGATGTACCAGAAGCGGATTTAAGCGATTGGGATAAAGTGGTCGAAGCGCAGCTCAATCCTGAAGCAACAGTGACGGTCGCAATGGTAGGTAAATATGTTGAATTGCCAGATGCCTATAAATCTATCAACGAAGCTTTGCTACACGCTGGTATCACCCATAAAGCCGACGTCAAAATCGACTATATCGACGCTGAGCTGTTAGAAACCGATGATGCTTTATTTGCTCGTCTTAACGATGCCGATGCTATTTTAGTACCGGGCGGTTTTGGTGAGCGCGGTACCAATGGTAAAATGAAAGCCATTACTTACGCGCGCGAAAATAACGTACCTTATCTTGGTATCTGCCTTGGTATGCAGCTGGCGGTGATTGAATATGCGCGTAATGTGCTACATATCGATGCCAATTCCTCTGAGTTCCATCGTACCGCGGCCGAGCCTATCATCGGTTTGATTACCGAGTGGTTGGATGAGCGCGGCGAATTGCAGATTCGTAGCGATGATTCAGACCTCGGGGGCACCATGCGTTTAGGCGCGCAGCAAGCGGAACTGGTGGCGGGTAGTAAGCTTGCGCAAATTTACGGTTCAACCAATATCACTGAGCGTCATCGCCATCGTTATGAGATGAACAATCGTTATATCGAGCCATTAGAGCAAGCAGGTATGACGATATCGGGTTATTCTGCTAAGCAGCATTTGGTTGAATCGGTTGAGATTCCTAACCATCCTTGGTTTGTCGCCGTACAGTTCCATCCTGAATTTACCAGCTCGCCACGCGGTGGTCATCCACTGTTTAACAGCTTTGTCAAAGCGGCAAGGAATTATAGCGATAATAAATAAGCATTATCGTACGACAGCTTAATAACTATAAAAAGACTGATCTTCGGATGGGTCTTTTTTTTGGCTTGAATTCAGACTTTTCTAATGACATTTTTTATAGGTACAGCTTTTATATCAGGCAGTTAAAATTATCAATTACGCTTGGATACTTTTTTTCATTGAGCTATCGGTTACAATAGGAAAAGTCAGATGAATAAACGTTGTTGATAACGACAGTAAATAACAATAATGAGGGTCAGCACTTCATGGAACATTTATTAACCGCACAATCACATATCAAGCTCGATACGCCAAGTGGCAAGACGATTAATATCGGTAACGACCAGCCGTTTGTCTTATTCGGTGGTATGAATGTTTTAGAGTCCAAAGAATTGGCGTTTGAGATTGCCGAGCAGTATGTGGATATCTGCCAGCGTTTGGGCATTGGCTATGTCTTTAAAGCCAGCTTTGATAAAGCCAACCGTTCAAGCTTACATTCATATCGCGGGCCGGGTCTAGAGCAGGGTATCGATTGGCTAGGGCAAATTAAAGAAAAGTTCCAAGTACCGATTATCACGGATGTGCATGAACCTTATCAAGCAGCGCCGGTCGCTGAAGTGGCTGATATTATCCAGCTACCAGCGTTTTTATCGCGTCAGACTGACTTGGTGCACGCGATGGCAAAAACTGATGCGATTATTAATATCAAAAAGGCGCAGTTCTTAGCACCGCACGAGATGCGTCATATCGTCAATAAATGCCTTGAAGGCGGTAACGATAAGCTGATTTTGTGTGAGCGCGGCAGTGCCTTTGGCTATAACAATTTGGTCGTCGATATGCTGGGTTTTGATACCATGAAGCAGATGGATATCCCCGTGTTTTTTGATGTGACGCACAGTTTGCAGCAGCCGGGCGCGCGTAGTGACAGTGCTGGCGGTCGCCGTGAGCAAATCACCACCCTTGCTCGTGCAGGTATGGCGACAGGTTTGGCAGGTTTGTTTTTAGAGGCGCATCCAAACCCAGAAGTGGCAAAATGCGATGGTCCGTGTGCGTTGCGAACCAGTCAGTTAGAGCCGTTTTTGCGTCAACTTAAGCAGATCGATGAGTTGGTCAAAGGTTTTGAGGTATTGGATACGCATTAATGCTATAAACGCTATAAACGCTATAAACGACGAGGGGATAAGATCATGGCGATTAAAGTTGCACAAGTAAGTATCGAGAATATCGATGATACCGAAGGGTTTGAGAGCGTGATGACGGCGCTAAAAAATATTACCGGTGTCACAGAGATTGAGCTACAGCCTGAAAACAGAATGGCATTTATCCATTATGATGATACCAAAACGACGGTGCATGCGTTTGTTGCAGCAATTAGCATGGTTGATTACGTGACTCAACCATTTCCTATCGATGCCCCGCAAAACCCACGTTATCATGATTAACGTTTAGTGAGTGACTATTTACTGCGGTATTTTTAACGCTTGATAGTTCCATAAGCCATGTTTATACAAATTTCGTTTTTATAAAAATATTTGAAGCAACAACGCTTTAATAAACTTACAACCAAATGGACTTGTTGTTAACAGTAATACGGCTTATGCTAGTTGGATGCTGTGTTTATAAGTAAGCGTATAAAGAGCATTATAAACGTAGTTTTTGAACATTATAAAAAATTCACTAATAAAAAATCCGTTATAAGAATAAGGAGCCTCTCATGGCAAACCAAACCAGAATCATTAATATCGATGGCATGACTTGTGGTGGTTGTGTGGCAAGCGTACATAAAGCAACTGACGGCATAGACGGCGTAGAGACAATCTCTGTTGATTTGGCTGATAATTTAGCGACCGTGACCTTTGATGACACTAAGACCACTATCGAGGAGATAGCTACTGCTATCGACGATGCAGGTTTCGATGCTACCGTTGCAAACTCTTAAGATTATTTGTATTTGTAAAAGAACCGGCTCTGATGGCTGGTTTTTTTAATGGCTAAAAAATAATGAGGCAGCAATAACTAACGTCTTTTTATTTATACGCCAATAGCTGTTGATGAGTTGCAACCATAGAAAAAGTTGAATTACCGCCAATCATAACCATTTAATATTTATCATCAGTAGGTTTAGAAAAGGGCGCTTCAAATACGCTTTCGTCTAACACCTTTATCAAGCTATTGAGCTTTTTTTCGCGCAAACGAATGCCTAAATATCTAAACGCTATCACGCGCTTTAACGCAATAACGAGTTCTCTCTATGAATGACGCTACCCGTACCGCTAACAATGACCCTTATGAAGTTGAGACTGATATCCAGTCAAATACGCCGCTTGCGCCCAAGCGTGCGCACCTGCAACTGGCGATTGAGGGAATGACATGTCAGGCTTGTGCGTCTCGCATTGAAAAAGTCCTTAATAAGAAGCCGGCGGTCTATGAAGTCAATGTTAACTTCGCTGGCGAGACGGCTAACGTCGATTATGATCCAACGCAAACCACACCTGAGCAGGTAACAGAATGGGTGAATAAAACTGGTTTTGTGGCCAATTTGCAGGCCGCTGATAGTTTGTTTGCTAAGTCGGATGAAGATACCGCAACTGTTTATCCATGGCGCCTGATTGCGCTGTGGATTTGTTTGCTACCGTTCTTGGTTGGTATGGCAGGCATGCTCGTTGGGCAAGGTATGGCGTGGATGCCGCCGGTTTGGATTCAGTTTATCTTAGCGACCATTGTCCAATTTGGGCTGGCATTGCCATTTTACAAAAGCGCGTGGGCGTCTATCAAAGGTGGTCTTGCCAATATGGACGTATTGGTGGTCATTGGCACGGTAACCATTTGGGCGTATTCTACTTATTTATGGCTGACCCATGGCGATGGCACGTTAAGCAGCTTATTACAAAGCGGGCATGCAGGCGGACACGGACCAGCTGTTTATTTTGAAGCAGGGGTAATGGTTATTGCCTTTGTGCGTACGGGTAAATATCTTGAGGAGCGTACCAAAAAGCATAGCTTAAACAGTATTGATTTATTATTATCCCTAACACCTGATGAGGTTGAGCAGCAACAGCCAAATGGTGATTTTCATAATGTCGCGCTACAAGCGGTGCAAGTAGGCGATATCCTGCGTGCCAAACAAGGCAGCCGTGTGGCAACCGATGGTGTCGTTATCAGCGGTGCTGGCTGGTGCGTTGAGAGTCATTTAACCGGCGAGTCCGTACCGCTTAAAAAAGAAGCAGGTGATGTACTGCTAGCAGGGGCGTTGGTCGAAAATGGCAGCTTACTCTATCGCGTCAGTGCGAAAGGCAGCGATACCAAGCTCGGTGATATGGTACAAGCGCTCAGCGATGCACAAGGCTCAAAGGCCAATTTAGCGCGCCTTGCTGATAGAGTAACGGCTATTTTTGTCCCTGTGGTAGTAACGATTGCCTTGGTTACTTTTGGGCTGACGTGGTGGCTAACGGGTATGGTTGATACTGCCTTAATGCATGCGGTGTCGGTGTTGGTCATTGCTTGCCCATGTGCGCTTGGGTTGGCAACGCCAGCGGCTATTATGGCCGGTATGGGTGTCGCCGCCCGTCATGGCGTTTGGTTCAAAGACGCGCAAAGCTTAGAGGCGGCAGGTAATATTGATACCGTGGTACTCGATAAAACGGGCACATTAACTATCGGTAAGCCAACCATCGTCGATCAGGTCATGGTGGATAAATCGCTTGCCGTCGATGATGTGCTGCAAATTGCCGCAAGTGTTGAGGCGCACGCCAGCCATCCATTAGCGACGGCGTTGATTAACGCGGCTAGCGAGCGTAACTTACCACTGATGACTGTCACGGATATCAGTGTCATCAAAGGTGCGGGTATACAAGCCAATATCGAAGGCTTAGGTGTGGTAAAAGTTGGTACGGCAGAGTTTGCTAATCTAACCCTGCCAAAACTGATGCCAAAAGTATGGCAAATTGCCAGTACTGTCGCCATTAGTATCAACGATGAGCCGCTAGGCGCGTTTGCCTTAGCTGACGATTTAAAAGACGACACGCCGCAGGCAATTACTGCGCTACAAGATGCGGGTATCAATGTTATATTAATGAGTGGGGATAAGCAGTCGGTTGTTGACCATGTGGCAGGGCAGTTGGGTATTGAGCAAGCGTACGGTAAAATGAGCCCACGTGATAAGGCGAGCCAAATTGCCCTATTGCAAACAGCGGGTCACAAAGTGGCGATGGCGGGCGACGGCGTCAATGATGCGCCAGCAATGGCAACCGCCGATGCCAGCTTTGCGATGTTTGAGGGTACGGATGTCGCCCAGCATAGTGCCTCTGCACGCTTGATGGGTGAGTCGCTCATGCATATTGATGCGGCGCAAAAAATTGCCAATGCAACGGTGCGCAATATCAAGCAAAATTTATTCTTTGCTTTTATCTATAATTGCCTAGGTATTCCGCTTGCCGCTTTTGGTTTTTTAAATCCTATGATTGCCGCTGCAGCAATGGCGCTGAGCTCTATTTCGGTATTGATGAATGCGCTACGTCTGACGCGTTTCAAAACCGAGGTTGAGCTAAATAACACCGTCTCTAATACTCAGACTGACAGTAAGCGTTTAACAAAAACATAAATGCCAAACCGCCTGTCATATCGTCGCTGTTAAGAGGGATTGCACCCCCTCTTTAATGGCTGATATTACAGGCGATATTTCATTTCATGGGCGCAAGTTGGGGTAAGATAAGGGAAGTTTGGCAAAATTTATGCTATGATACCAAGCACGATAGCTGACAGTTAAAGTATTAGATGAAGCTTTAATAAGGCATGAAACCAGTCAATTATATGAATAGATATTGTTGGTTTTGCTATAAGTGCTATACGATATTTTGCTTTACCTTTTTTGTATTGTAGTTGCCGTTATTTATCCCTCAAACTTGGCATGACCATAGGAATTAACAGACATTATGTACGCTGAAGAAACCACCAACTTCGCCGCAATTATAGACATTCGCGCTCGTGAGATTTTAGACTCGCGCGGTAACCCAACGATTGAAGCTGATGTCATCTTAGCTGACGGCACAATTGGCCGTGCTGCTGCCCCAAGTGGCGCCTCAACTGGCTCACGTGAAGCGCTTGAGCTGCGTGATGGCGATCAAGATCGCTACATGGGTAAAGGCGTCAAAAAAGCCGTTGCCAATGTCAATAGCCAGATTCGTAGCGCGCTTATGGACAAAGACGTCACTGAACAGCAAGCGATTGATGACGCTATGATTGCGCTCGATGGTACAGAAAATAAAGACAACCTTGGCGCTAATGCCATGTTGGCGGTGTCTTTGGCAACGGCAAAAGCAGCTGCTAAGTCACAAAGCCTACCGTTGCATCAATATATCGCAAACTTGCGCAATCAGACATCATTGACCATGCCGGTACCGATGATGAACATCTTGAACGGTGGCGAGCACGCAGACAATACCGTTGATATCCAAGAGTTTATGATTGAGCCGGTTGGTTTCACCAGCTTCTCAGAAGCGCTGCGTGCGGGTACAGAGATTTTTCATAGCTTAAAATCTGTCCTAAAAGCACAGGGTTTAAATACCGCGGTCGGTGATGAAGGCGGTTTTGCACCAAACTTGCGTAGCAATGAAGAAGCCATCACCGTTATCATGCAAGCGATTGAGCAAGTCGGTTATAAAGCTGGCGATGATATCCATTTGGCTCTAGACTGTGCTGCCAGTGAGTTTTATAAAGATGGTCAATATATCTTGGCAGGCGAGGGTAATAAATCCTTTGATAGCCAAGGTTTTTCAGATTACCTCGTAGGCTTGACGCGTCAATATCCTATCATCTCTATCGAAGACGGTCTTGATGAGTCGGATTGGGATGGCTGGAAATACTTAACTGAACAGATTGGTGATAAAGTTCAGTTGGTTGGTGATGATTTGTTCGTGACCAACCCTGCTATTTTGCAAGAAGGTATTGATAAACATATTGCCAATGCGATTTTGATTAAGTTTAACCAAATCGGCACCTTGTCAGAAACCCTAGATGCGATTTATCTGGCGAAGAAAAATGGCTATGCAACGATTATCTCGCATCGTTCAGGTGAAACGGAAGACAGCACCATTGCTGACTTAGCAGTTGGCACAGCAGCGGGACAAATTAAAACCGGCTCACTATGCCGCTCAGACCGTGTTGCAAAATACAATCAGCTACTACGTATCGAGCAACAGGTACGTGCAAGCTACCGTGGCCGTGAAGAGTTTATCGGTTTACGTGGCTAATCAGCTAAGTAGTTGAAAAGTTAGGCTTAAAGCTAAGCGCTATATTGTCATTCGCAAGATGATATAGCGCCTAATAAGTTAATCTAATTTTCGATTTTAATTATTATCCCTTTATCACTTGGCGTTAATACTTTATGAAATACTTTAGCCAATTTATCTTACTTGCTTTAGCGGTCGCTGTACTGTTAGGGCTGCAATACCAGTATTGGCTGGGTGAAAACGGTCAATTTGAGCATCATAAATTATTGACCCAGATTGAAGAACAACAGCGTTTAAATGATAATCAAGTAGCGGCAAATAACTTGCTGCGTACGGACGTTCATGATCTAAAAACCGGCCTTGAAGCGGTAGAGGAACACGCGCGTTTAGATTTAGGCTTGATTAAGCCAAATGAAACTTTTGTACAAGTATCAACAGCGCCGACAACCCATAGCCGTTATTGATTCTATCTACTCCAAAATAAACGATTACCTATAATTTTTTCTGCTTATATTTAAAGTACGATTTTTTTTAACTTCCTTTTTATCCAATCCAGTCATATCATCATGGAATCTGACCATGAGTATCAATCAAAACCACCTTATGAATACCACACCACATATACATGCCATGATTGTCGCTGCGGGTCGCGGTAGTCGTTTTGGTGCATCAATCGCCAAACAATATACCAAGCTACAAGGGCAGACCTTGTTACAACATAGCGTGGCGCGGCTTGCGAGCAGTCGTTATATTGATCAGTGTTTATTGGTGATTGCAAAAGATGATCATACGGCGCAGACGCTTAATTTTGCATTGCCTATTGAATATACGAGCGGTGGAGCAGAGCGTTGGCAATCCGTGCAAGCAGGGGTAGAGGCGCTTATTAGGGCAGGTGCGCATGACTCAGACTTGGTGCTTATCCATGATGCCGCGCGTCCAGCGGTGCCTCAGCAAGATATTGATAAAGTGATTAAAGCCGCGCTGCAAGAGCCGTATGGCGCTATCTTAGCGACCCCAGTTGCCGATACCCTAAAACAATCCTATACAGCGTCCTATAAGCACGCTAGCGCTGTCTCCGAAGCTATTAATAGCGCTAAAGGTAAACAGCATTCTTATGTTGAACGTACGCTTGAGCGTAGCAATATGTGGCAAGCGCAAACGCCGCAAGTCTTTCGCTTAGCTAAGCTGCGAGAAGTATTGGCTTATGTTGAAGAGCATGACCTTACTATCACCGATGAAGCAAGCGCGTTCGAGTACTTAGCGCTGCCAATTCGTTTGGTCGTTGGCAATCGGCAGAACATTAAACTTACCTATCCTGACGACGCTATTTTGCTTAGCGCGATTCTTAACGCCCAGTCCCAATTGTCTTAAAAGATTTTCACCACCATCACTATTTGCATTTCTCATTCTTTCCCCTGCTAAGTATTTCACTATAAATTTTCTATTCTCAAGTTCTAAATTGAGATGACTCTTCTCATAGCATTCATTTCTCACCTTTTTTTTCTAAGATTTTAGACTGACTGTTGAATAAAAAAGTATTTATTTATGCTATATGTTGAATATAAATGGTTTTAAAGCAACGTTTAGTATTAATAAGTAGTCATTTAAAATAAACATATATTGCTTTGATGACGAAATTAGCCTATGATGTAACCAACTTAATACAATTAATATAAACATTTATAAATCAATAATATAACAAGCCAATTTGTTACTTCTAAATGCCTTGTTGTTCTATTTTTTCTAAAATGAGTATGGTTGTCTTAGCTACATTTACCTGATAATAGGGAGAAGCTGATTGTCAACAGTGAATGATTCGACAAATCCAGTAACGTCAGATCTCTGCCAGCTTGTATGTCTGAGCCACATTACGTCGACTAGTCTTGCAAGTGCGAGTACGCTTAATGACATCGCAGAGGTCGCGATTGAGCGTAATCAAGCCGATAACATTACCGGTATCCTTTGCTACGGCAATGGCTACTTTTTTCAATGTGTAGAAGGGTCAGAACAAGCATTGACCAATTTGAAAAACCGCTTGTTGGTCGATGATCGACATAAAGATTTAAAAATATTGGATTTTTCGGCAATTGCTGAACGCCGTTTTGCGGGATGGTCGCTACGCTCGATCACTCTTGAGCGCTGGATGATGAATGAGCCAAAGCTAAAATCTTTTATGCCATTTAAGCCCCATACTTGGGAAGTTAATGGCTGGCAGCAATTTTTAGATATTCTGCAAGGTTATTATGAAGACCAAGAAAAGACTGGTGAGCTTGATACCCAGCCGATAAAATACAGTACGCTAGGGGTGACCTTAGGTAAAGTCGTCGGTCAGCATCAAGCGTTTTTCTTAATTCAAAGTGTCTTAGCGGGCTTAATCGTGTTGGCGCTGCTTTGGTTGATGTTAGCCGATAAGATTTGGTAAATTGTTGTAAATAATTAGCGCATAGATATTTAAAAAGCCAGCATTCAGTGCTGGCTTTTTGCTGCGAGAGAATAATGTAAATCATGCTCACTTTATTTATGAGTATTTATAAATATTGATGAAAGACAGATATAGTCAAAATATTCTAAAAACGCTACGGTACTGCTGATATCAATTTTTTGTAGCCTCTGTCTGCGCAAGCACAGCAAGCAAGAAAAATTGATATCAGCAGTACGTGATGTATCGATATTAAGTTTCACTCACTATAGATATTCGTGAAAACAAATAAGCATAAAAAAACCCCACTCATATTTCTATGAGTAGGGTTTTGCTGGTGTGCTTATCAGTCTTATTTATGCTTGATAGCAAATTTGCTAATAAGTGACGCCAAATAGTGGCGTCCCCAGGGGGATTCGAACCCCCGTTACCGCCGTGAAAGGGCGGTGTCCTAGGCCTCTAGACGATGGGGACTAGTAACAACACTTCAGCTGCTTTCACCATTTATGCCGAAGTGGTGCGTATTTTAATGGCGACCGCGCTTGCTGTCAAGCCTTTTTCGACGCCTTTTTGAAATTAAGTATCTTTTTTTAAGCGCGCGCCGTGGATGTAGGTCTTTTCGCTTTAAATGATGCCGAATCCACAACGACGTACAAGCGCTAATGGTTAACGCCAGTAGCATGTAACCGATAATGGTTGCCCATAATTTAACCTGTGGTTCCATAGCAAAGTCCCTTTTTGTTAAGCTCACCTAATCCATAATAGGTGATTAGCTATAGATAACACTATTCATTGAGTTTAACAATGCAAAGGGCGTATGCTTTATTTTACTTGGCGTCGTCAGCGTTGCTATCGACAGTGCTGTTAGCGGCTGTCTCGGTATTTTCCTGCTCGTTATGGATAGCGTTCGCGAGCATCGGGTAGCTATTTAGAATATGACAAAACAGTTCAGCCGTCTTTTGGGTATCATAGAGCGCTGAATGTGCGTCATTACCATCAAAATCAAGCCCAGCAGCCTTACAAGCACGCGCGAGTACCGTTTGTCCGAATGCAAGCGCAGACAGCGTCACGGTATCGAAAACTGAGAAGTTATGAAACGGATTATGGTTTTTGCTGTTGGTACGCAACACTGCCGCATTTAAAAACGCTAAGTCAAAATGGGCATTATGGCCAATCAAAACGCATTGACGGCAGTCTTCAGCGCGGCGTACTTCTTTTAAGCCTTTAAAAATACGGCGCAGCGCCGTTTTTTCATCTTCGGCAATGGCTTTACGCAGTGGATTATTAGGATCGATACCGGTAAAGGCAAGCGCGCTTGGCTCAAGATTTGCGCCTTCAAACGGCTCGATATGGGCGTTAAATGCCTCACCTGGATAAAACACGCCTTGCTCATCAAGTAGTACAGGAATACAAGCAATCTCTAATAAGGCGTCGGTTTGCGCATTAAAGCCTGCGGTTTCGACATCGACGACAACAGGCAAAAACTTACGAAAACGCTCTTTTAAGCGCATGGGTGCTTGTTCATCTGTTGCGCCGTTACTATCGGCAGTAGCGCTTGAGGTAGTAGTAAGACAGGCATTTTCCGTATTAGCCAAATTGTTTCTAGGTAAGCTGGCATCATTTTGAATGGTCATATCAGGTTAAATCGCTTTTATCAGTCGTGCTGTGGTATTGAATGAAATAAACAATAAATATCCTATGATACGAGGTTTACTTTTGCTAAGCGAATTGGCGTTTTAGCAAAAGTGCAGACCTAGCATAGGATATGAAATAAATGCAGGCAAATAGCGTTATGTCACTGCTGTTAAGCTTTAATAGACCAAGGTAACGTCTCGCCCGCCAATAGGGGCGTTAACGACGCGCCATCAAAGTAAGGGTAATGGGTCGGTACTTGCATCGGCGTGTTTATCAACGTGATGGTGCTGTCATTTAATGGCAAACCATAGAACTGAGCGCCAAATCGGCTGGCAAATCCTTCAAGTTTGTCGATTTTACCCACACTATCAAAAGCAGTGGCGTATAGCGGTAAGGCATTAGCAGCACTATAACAGCCAGCACAGCCGCAAGCCGATTCTTTTGCGTTCGTTGCATGCGGCGCCGAATCTGTGCCTAAAAAGAATTTTGGATTGCCACTGGTGGCGACATCCAACAATACTTTTTGATGGCTTTCACGTTTTAAAATAGGCAGGCAGTAAAAGTGCGGCTTGATACCGCCGACCAATAAATGATTGCGATTAAACATTAAGTGCTGGGGCGTAATGGTCGCAGCAATTTGATTGCCTTGTTCTAAGACAAAGTCGGCGGCATCACTGGTCGTTATATGCTCTAGCACAATTTTCATCGTCGGAAATTTGACGATGATTTGTGCCAACACTTCGTCTAAAAAGCGCTTTTCACGGTCAAAGATATCGACATGGTCATGCGTGACTTCGCCATGGAGCAGTAGTGGTAGATTGTATTTTTCCAGCGCTTCAAAGACATCGACGCAGGCATTAATATCGGTGACACCGTCGGCAGAGTTGGTCGTGGCGCCAGCTGGGTAGAGCTTGACCGCTTGCACGATACCAGATTTTGCCGCCATTTCGATATCCTGAGCGGTGGTGTTATCAGTAAGATACAAGGTCATGCGTGGGTCAAAAGCTGCTTTACGCTCCGCACTCAAATCGCTTGCTGCTAAATGCTGCAGGATGCGCTCACGGTAGGCTTGCGCCGCATCGATATTTTTAACAGGCGGTACCAAGTTTGGCATACAGATGACGCGGTTAAAGCTTTGGGCGGCGTGCGGAACGGTAGTCGCCAACGCTTTATCGTCGCGCAAATGAATATGCCAATCATCTGGCTGCAGCAGGGTTAATTCTCTAATCGAATCGGTCATAGTATCTTCGCGCTCTATATCTTTATACGGCAGTAAAAGGGAGTCTAGCTGAGCTGCTATCATAACAGATTTGCCTACTTGACTAAATATGCGGCGAACTATCTGTACATAAAAGCCGCGCGATGTCGTTGATAAGTAACCAGCGCCTATGTATGCATTTATATTAGTTATCGGTGAAAACCTAGCACCGAATGGCGCTGATACTTTTGCCGCACGTAAATATGATGTACACTGAGCAGGCAATCTATTTTTTATTTATTTCATCCTATCCTGCGCATTTTTATTTCTCATTAAATGTATTCGATAATAAATTCTTATATTAGGAGTTATTCATGGCTCAGCTTGATCCAAAAAATATTAATAAAATCGTCTTGGCCTATTCCGGCGGTCTTGACACCTCAATCATCGCCAGATGGCTACAAGAAACCTATGATGCAGAAGTGATTACGTTCACCGCTGACATCGGTCAAGGTGAAGAAGTTGAGCCGGCGCGTGCCAAAGCTGAAGCCATGGGTATCAAGCATATCCATATCGAAGACTTACGTGAAGAGTTTGCCCGCGATTATGTGTTCCCGATGTTCCGCGCCAATGCCATTTACGAAGGCGAGTATCTGCTCGGGACTTCTATCGCGCGTCCTTTGATTGCCAAGCGTTTGGTTGAAATTGCTAAAGAGCATAACGCTGATGCTATCAGTCATGGTGCGACTGGTAAAGGTAATGACCAAGTACGTTTTGAGCTTGGTGCCGTTGCTTTATCACCTGACGTGGTCACCATTGCGCCGTGGCGTGAGTGGGATTTATCAAGCCGTGAAAGCTTGATGAAATATGCCGAAGAACATAATATCGCTATCGATTATGCCGGCAATAAGAAAAAATCTCCGTACTCAATGGATGCCAACTTACTGCATATCTCTTATGAAGGCGGCATCTTAGAAGACCCATACGCCGAAGCAGAAGACGATATGTGGCGCTGGTCAGTCAGTCCAGAAGAAGCACCTGACGAAGCGCAATATCTAGAATTAGAATACAAACAAGGTGATATCGTTGCCATCGATGGCGAAGCGCTTAAGCCTTATGAAGTAATGATTAAGCTGAATGAGATTGGCGGTAAGCACGGTATTGGCCGTTTGGATATCGTCGAAAACCGTTATGTCGGTATGAAATCACGCGGCTGCTATGAAACCCCAGCCGGTACTATTATGCTAAAAGCACACCGCGGGATTGAATCATTAACCCTTGACCGTGAAGCGGCGCACCTAAAAGATGAGCTGATGCCGCGTTACGCTAAAATTATCTATAACGGCTATTGGTTTAGCCCTGAGCGCATGATGCTACAAGCCTTGATTGACAAATCACAAGAATATGTCAACGGTACCGTACGCGTCAAATTATACAAAGGCGCGGTTAGCGTCGTCGGCCGTAAGTCAGACGATTCACTGTTTGATGAAAAAATCGCCACTTTTGAAGATGATGCCGGTGCTTATGATCAAAAAGATGCCGAAGGTTTCATCCGTTTAAATGGTCTACGTTTGGCGATTGAAGCCAGCCGTGGTCGTGATTTATCGAAGTAAGCATATTTTTTTAGATTGTTCTAAATAAAGTATGAATAAAAAAAGGCGCTAATAAGTTAGCGCCTTTTTTTTGGTTTTTTAAGGGTTGTTCAACTATTTTCGTCTACTTCAAAATTTATCTATGAATTATTCTTATTGAGACGCTTTTGGTTCTTCAGCGCCATCTTCATCATCGTCTACCATAACAATCGCCACATCTTGCTGTTGGCGCTCCTTGATAAGATCTTGCTCGATGACTTCTTCTGTGGCCAATTTGATACCGTCAGATTTTTGGCTTTGATATTTGAGCGCTGCTAGCCCGCCAAGTACGCCAATAACCGCAATAATGATTAGGATAACGGGATTTTTCCAGAGCGGTATAGGCGCGTCGTATTCAATCGGCTTTTCACTGGTGGTGGTCGGCGTATTGTCGTTATTGCCGCCAATTAGACCTAAGCTTACCAAAGGTGGTTTTGGTGCGCTGGCAGGCTCGGAGGTAATTCTTAGGCGGTTGCGCTGCAAATATATTTCTGAAATTTTCGCCAGTTGCAACAGCCAACGCTGGTGCGGCAAGCTTATGGCTGACATTTCGGCAAACACCAATAAGTCATTGTGTTTACCTTGTTGAGCATTCGCAGGTGAGCGCCCAATGACCTTTAAATAATTGCCCGTCGCTAGTTGCATGTCTTGGACAGGCTCATGGTTTTCAGTTTTAAACGTCGTCAACTCGTGCCAATAAGGGTCAAAAGCGGGCGGAGTATCAGCGAGCTGCGCTGTGCTCAATAAAGTACGTTCTGTGGTGTTTCTTACTTCTGTCTCTACATCTACTTTTAAGTCTGACTGTAAAGCAGTTTCTGTAGAAGTGGTTGTTTTTTCATTCTCATTAGGTTCAGCCCGCTTGGTAGATTCTAACGCTGGTTTATTGGCCACAAAGCGCTCGACGGATAAAAACTGCGGCTGCAAGGCGAACCATTTGTCCAGCTCCTCATTATCAAGCTGGCTATATTCTGCTAAAATCGCCAGTTCACGTAAGACAATCACGCATAAAGAGGTGAGTAGTATTTGCACTTGCGGTGACGTCGCCTCAATGCGCTCTGCAATGTAATCACTGGCTTTGATCACGCGCGCATTCTCATGAAAAATCGCATCGGCCACCTCTTGGCGATAATATAAAGTCGCATTGATGGTCGAAAAATTCATTGAATTATATCGTCTTAGTTCTTTGACGGCGGTACGAGTAAACAGTTTTTTACTCACTGCTTGGCCATCATTATGCTGCTGATAAGCAAGTAAGGCGCTGATAATCGCTTGCAAACTGGCATCCATCGCCAAACGCGCTTGCGGTAATGACAGCTTAGCCACGTCTGCCAATAATGACACCATCGGCTTGGTATCTTGATAGAGAAAATCATACATCGACACACGTGTCGGTGAAATAGTCGTCATAATCTGCTAGCATCAAAAAGTGTGCCCCTATATTACGGTGCCAAAAGCCTTGATACAATCCCTTAATAATAGAAAAACGCAAACATTTCGCTCACTATTTACTCTCAACGCAGTTGATAATAACCGCTGTAGATTTATGAGCGCTGGAAAATCTTATGACAAATAACGAAAGCTTTACCGAAGAGTTTAACGAAAATTCTGATGTGCGACTGGTTATTAACATTGCTCAGCAAACGTTAACGCTATATAAATACGATAAAGGAATGACTCAATATACGGTATCGACCGCTAAAAACGGTATTGGCAGCCAGCAAGATAGCGGCTGCACACCCCTTGGTAAGCACATTATCGCGGCAAAAATCGGCGGCAATGAACCCATGAACGCGGTATTTGTGGGACGCAAACCGACAGGCGAGGTCTATAGTGCAGAGCTTGGTAAACTGTATCCAGAGCGCGATTGGATATTAAGCCGTATTTTATGGTTACGCGGTCTTGAAGAGGGGTTGAATAAAGGCAGTAATGTTCACGGCGGCTGCGATACTTATCAGCGTTATATTTATATTCATGGCACACCAGACAGCGAACCAATGGGCGAGCCGCTCTCTCACGGCTGTATACGGATGCGCAATGAGGATATTTTGGAGTTATTTGAACAAGTGACCGAGGGCACAACTGTGACCATTATTGCTCGTTGATATTTACTCGAAAACACTACGCTTAAAAAACACTACGCTTAAAAAACATCATGCTTAAAAACATTACGCATAAAAAAAGACAACGTACCTGATGGTCGCTGTCTTTTTTTGAATTATGTAAAGGTTCAGTTAATTATAAGTAAGATACAGGGTCAAAAAGCCAGTTTTAGTTTTTATTACCAGAACTTATCCGCAGATTTAAGCTTAGCTAAGCGTTTTTTAGACTTTTTCTGTGTATCTATTAAAGAAGCATTCAACCAGCCTGCGCCGTACAAGGCATTCGAGTCTGTGCTCGCTTTATGTTGATAGCACTGCTGATAATAAGTGGTATCAAGTTGTTGCCTAAGCGCTTGCTGTACTTTTACGAGATGTTTTAGGAAGCGCTTGCTTTTCTTTTTAGACTTTTTACTGTTGAGCTTTTTATTTTTGAGATTTTCATTGTTGATTAAGGGCGCTGCAAATTCACTAACGTAGCGCAATTTTTCAAGCTGTCGGTACAGTTTATACTGGGCTTGTTTTTCGTCCTTGGCTGGCAAATCTATATCCTTCGTCTGCAGACTTTGCGGCTCTCTACTTTCTAAATTAACGCCTTTTGATTTAACGCCTTCTAAGTTAATACTTTCTGAACTCACGCTCTCCAAATTGACACCAGTTAAATCTTTGCTATCCGCGTTAGCATTCCTAGCTTCATGGAGCTTACTCTCAGCTTTCAACAATTTTTTATAACGTTTGTCCAATGTTTTTCTAAGCTTATGAGCGGCGCGTTTATTCGCCTGTGGTTCAAGGTTGGGGTCACTCATGGTAAAGGCTATTAGCTCAAGCAACGTCAGTTGTAAATTATTGGCACGTACCGCATCGATAGGAGTGATTTTCGCCGCTTCAATTTCTGCCGACCAATCAACGCTTGGTGCCTCATGCGCTTGTAAGTAGGGCTCGATATGACTGGCAAGATAAGCAAGCTTGCGATAATCAGCCAGTAAAGTCGCTGTTTGTTTAAGAATAATCACCCAGTCAGGATTGAGCTCATCGGAGAAGCCTTTAAATAGCTTAAGCGCGGTACGTAAGCGCTGAATGCCGTTATACAATTGTAAAATATGCTCATTGTCCGTACTGCCTGCGACGATGGCGCTACTATTGGGTAGTATTTGCAATAGGCAATTATGTACGACTGCCCGTATAAATGCCGGCCTGCTGCTGTCTTTATCAACAGTTAGATCGCTAAGATTGGCGCTAACCGCTCGGCTATGTTGTTGCCCCGTAATTAATAAGCCACCGCGCTCGGCTTTGGTCACTGTAGACAAGCAGAGTTTATGGCGCTGACACCAGGTTTTGGCAGTCGTAAATAAAAAATCTACATCGCCTGATATCAGCTCAAACTCGATTTCTTGAATACTATCGCGCTGAGTATCATCTCTACCGTGGATAATCGCTCCGCAGTCGTATGCCATTTCAATCTGATTGCTGCTGTCCTTGTCGCTATTATCTGTGAGCAATCGCGTTATACGCTCGACATCGGTGACATATAAGCGGGTGAGCGTTTTAGCCAGTTTCGTTAATTTAAATGGTTCTAGAGCAGGGGCGATGGAAGTGTCTTGATAAATGCTCAAATCAGGCATGAGCGTATTGGTGTCCAACATGGCTTGGACTTGTTGGGTATCTAGTACCGCATTGTGCTCTAAACGCGCTGCAATACCGTCGCCACCCGCTTTGATGGTCTGCACCCACGCATCGCCTTCCTGACGAATACGTAAGCCAATACCCGCCTTAGCGAGCTGCTGATCGGGAGTGTCATAATAATGCGCGGCCAGCTGCGTAAGCTGTGAGGATTTAATATTCGCTTGGCGCATCAAACCTTTTAGGCGCGATTCTGGTACCAAAAACTTTAGCTCTATCTCTTGCATGATGGCTCCCGATTATAGTTATGAATGGTTAGTAATACCTGTTAAATAATTACCATCGTATGAAAGCTATCGAACAATGACAAGTAAAAGTTTTACTTTGGCTGATTAGCGGATACTAGGGCGTGTTCCCAGTTCAATCGATAGACATCTAAATGTGCTAAAAATGGCTATTTAATAACGCTATCGTTTTATACAGGGAAATTATTTAAAGCCAAAAAAAACCGCCCTACTAAGTAGGACGGCTTTTTTATAACGGGTACTTATAAAATATAACTATAAGTGAGCGATTATTAGAACTGGTTCATGGTGTTTTTGCCACCACCAGCTTTAAGGGCGTTTTCACCAGAGAAGATTTCTTTGTGATCATCGCCAAGGTCAGAACCCGCCATTGCTTGGTGTTTAACACAAGCGATGCCTTCACGGATTTCTTTACGTTGGACGCCAGCTGCATAAGCAAGCATACCTTCTTCACCGAAGTAGCCTTTAGCAAGCTCATGAACGCTAAGTGCAGTGGTGTGGTAAGTAGGTAGCGTGATTAGGTGATGGAAGACACCCGCTTCGCGTGATGCGTCACGTTGGAAGTTCTTCGCAGCGATGTCAGCAGCTTCATCAAGCTCAGTACCGTCGTAATCAGCACTCATCAAGTCATCTTTATTGTATGCAGAGATGTCTTTGCCTTCTTCTTCCCACTGAGCGATAACTTGCTTACGGAAGTTTAGCGTCCAGTTGAACGATGGGCTGTTGTTGTATACAAGCTTCGCTTTTGGCTGCTCTTCTTTAATACGGTCAACCATCATTTTGATGTGTTCTACGTCTGGAGTAGGTGTTTCGATCCATAGTAGATCAGCACCGTTTTCTAGAGCAGTGACACAGTCAAGTACGACGCGGTCGATGTTGGTTTCTTCACGGAACTGATATAGACCGTTAGCTAGACGCTTAGGACGAACCAATTTGCCGTTGTGCTTAAGAAGGCTGTCATTTTCATTAGCTTCTTCGATGGTCACTTCTTCCATTTCTAGGAAGTCGATATATTGAGAAGCAAGGTCGCCTGGCTCATTTGATACTGGGATTTTTTGCGTGAGTGATGCGCCCTCACTATCAGTACGAGCAACGATAATACCGTCTTCAACGCCCAATTCTAGGAATGCATAACGAATCGCATTGATTTTTGCGATGTAGTCTTCATGCGGTACGGTTACTTTACCCGCTTGGTGACCACACTGTTTTGCGTCAGACACTTGGTTTTCAACTTGGATAGCACAAGCACCGGCTTCAATCATTTGCTTAGTTAGCAAGTAAGTCGCTTCTTCGTTACCGAAACCGGCATCGATATCAGCAATGATTGGCACAACGTGTGAATCGAAGTTTTCGATTTTTTCTAGGATAGCTGAAGTGTCTTGACCCGCTTCTTCTGCAGCGTTTAGCTCACGGAAGTAGTCGTTTAACACTTTAGCATCAGCTTGACGTAAGAAGGTGTAGATTTCTTCGATTAGTTTAGGCACAGACGTTTTTTCGTGCATAGATTGGTCAGGCAGAGGACCAAACTCAGAACGCAGAGCAGCAACCATCCAACCTGATAGGTAGATGTACGTTTTAGCAGTAGTGCCAAAGTATTTTTTCTTAGCGTACATGGTTTGCTGAGCAACAAAACCGTGCCATGCACCTAGAGATTGGGTGTACTGAGACGTATCATTGTCATAATCTTCCATGTCTTGACGCATGATTTTTGCAGTATACTTGGCGATATCTAAACCAGTTTTGAAACGGTTTTGCATCATCATACGCGCGGCATCAGTCTCGCTGATATTCTGCCAGTTACCGTGCTTTTGCTTTAGTTCACGTACTAGATCAATCGCTGATTTATATGCAGTTGACATCTATAGTCTCCTTGGTGGGGTGGGGATTAAAGGGGATGTAAATTACTTAAGTAAAATATGCAGATAAGTGTTGCTGGTAAAATAATGTTTCTTGAAAAGAAATACATTGGCAAAAGTAAAGTTCGGGATATAAACCTTTTGCCTGAGCAATCTTTACTAAACTATAAGAAAATGATTATAAAAGCAAATAAAACCTGTCTTATTGGTCAGCTTTTATTTTTTAGATTTAATTGACGCTGTTTTAGTTAAGATGTGCTTGCCAGTTAAACCACTTATTAGCCTAAAGCGTATATAGCATCAATTCAAGCCTAAGAACTGCCGCGAGCAAAACGCCAAATTTATAAAAAACGGCTTGCATAATAAAGCTTACGCAATAAGCTTTCTGACCATCTTTTAGTATAAAAATGCGATAAAATAGCAGGCATCATTGATTCGTTAAAAGCCGTGCTGATGACATAAGATTTAAAAATGACTTATCAGCGCTTGCTAAGCACTATAACTAGGTTACCCTGATTTATCTAGTTTATGAATATTATCTTGGGTATTTCATTTAGTTATAGTATAGATATAACAATGGCTTGAGCAGGGTAAACTGGGGTATAATAAGCATATATTAAAATTATTTAGTTAGAAAAACGCTTGATTTAAGCAGTCGAAAAACAATTTTGCAAAATAATAGAACGGAAGATGCCGCGCTTTTTTAAGCTTATGGTGGCATTTATTCTACGGTAAAGAGAAATAGATATGGATTTGCAGCGGGTTGATTTGAATTTGTTGGTACATTTAGATGTACTACTACGTGAAAAAAACGTCACACGTGCAGCTGAGCAGCTCGGCATTACCCAGCCGGCGATGAGTAATATTTTGCGGCGCCTACGTAAGTTATTTAATGACCCGTTATTGGTGCGCTCATCGGAAGGTATGACGCCGACAGAACGCGCGCTTGAGCTGCAGCCGCGTATTCGTGAGATATTAGCAGATTTGACGCAAGTGCTTGAGCCGCGTACCGAGTTTCGTCCTTATAGTACCTCGCGGGTTTTTCGTATTATGACCTCAGATTATGCTGAGGCGACTTTGGTGCCAAAACTGGTCAAAGCACTACGCTCTGAAGCGCCCAATGTGATTTTGGACTTCTTGACGCCCTCTGATGTTTCCTACCGTGATATGGAGCAAGGTCGCGTAGATTTAGCGATTAACCGTTTTAATGAGATTCCGCAAAGTTTCCACCAAGTATTGGTTTGGCGCGATACATTTAGCTGTTTGTTATCCGCTGAAGGGCCATATGCCAATCGTTTTAACTTAAAAAACTATCTAAAAGCGCAGCATGTTTGGGTGTCCAAAACAGGTATGGGCGTTGGCTTTGGGGTCAATCCAGAAAAATCAGGTGGGCTTGGTTCTATCGATCAGGCATTGCAACGTCTAGGACAAAAGCGTCAAATCAGCGTCTTTACCCGTCACTATCAAATGCCAGCGATGCTTGCCGCCAATAAAGACTTGATTGCGACCTTGCCGACGCGGGTGGCGAGAATGCAGGCCAATAATGACAGTATCATTATGGAAGAGCCACCGTTCTTTATTCCTGAGTTTGAGCTGACGATGGCGTGGTCACCATTGTTACAGCATCACCCAGCGCATCGTTGGTTACGTCAGCTGATTATGCATGTAGCACGGCAAGTAGTCGCCGAAGAAGAGAATCCGCCACCAGAGATTCCAGTCATTAACCATTTGTTTTAGCACAACTTTTAAAGAACCAGCGCATGTATCATGGGCTGGTTTTTTTATTGCCTCCATTTTTATATCAAGGTTTTTAATTTAAAAGCTCCTTAACTCAAAAGATTCTCTAAATTTAGTTTTTTTAAATAAAGCCAGTCTTTATAAGGGTGTCACATTATTAACATCTTACGCACACTTCTTCATAACTTGTAAAACTACCGCTGGTGCATTTTGTTATGCTAAATGGACATTAAGAAAAAAGACAACTAAAGCGAGCATTGTTAAGTAATTCGATAATATCGACACACTTAACGATAGAGTATTTCTTAGTCATCATGGCTCGTTTATCAAATATCCATTACATAATAAGCAAATAAATAAGGGCAATTATCATGGCAGATATTACCACTGTGAATCCAGCAACAGGTAAAGACATTAAAAATTACACTTATATGAGCGATGATGAAGTGAACAAAATCATCGATGCCTCGCACGAAGCGTTTTCAAAATGGCGTTTGGTTGGTGCCGATGAGCGCGCCAAAGTCATTAACTCGATTGGCGAGACGCTAATGAAGTATAAGGACGAGCTTGCGAAGCTAATGACTGAAGAGCGTGGTAAGACCTTAGAGGCAAGCTTAGCTGAAGTAGATTTATGTAAAGCGATTTGCGATTTTACCGCGGGTGAAGGCGTTGCTGCTTTAGCTGACGATGAACGCGATATTGAAGGGATTAAAAAAGGCTTAATTAGCTATGACCCTATTGGTATTATTTATGGTATCCAGCCGTGGAACTTCCCCGCTTACCAAGTATTTCGCTATACTATTGCTAATTTAATGGCTGGTAACAGTATCCTGCTTAAGCACGCATCCAACGTGACTGGCTCAGGTCAATTGATTGAAAAAATCATGCAAGAATCTGACTTACCAGAAGGCTTATTCCGTGCCTTGATTATCAATCATGATCAATCTGAAAAAGTGATCGAGCACGAAAAAGTACGCGGTGTTACCTTAACGGGTAGTGATGTCGCTGGCCGAGTAGTGGCGCAGCAAGCCGCCAAAGTACTGAAAAAGACGGTTATGGAACTTGGCTCGAATGATGCCTTTATTGTGCTAGAGGATGCCGACTTAGATCTAGCAGCAGCAACTTGCGCCCATGCACGTTTGTATAATAACGGTGAAACGTGTATCGCAGCCAAACGCTTTGTCGTCGTCGATAGCGTATATGATAAATTCCGAGATTTGGTGATCGAAAAATTCAACAGCTATAAAGTTGGCGATCCAATGGAAGAGTCGACTGACGTAGGTCCGATGTCGAGTAGCAAACAACGCGATACTTTGCACAAGCAAGTGCAAGAAAGCGTGGATAAAGGTGCGACCATTACGATTGGCGGCGAAGTACCTGATAAGCCGGGCGCGTTTTATCCACCAACGATTTTGGAAAATATCAAACCCGATCAACCAGCTTATAAAGATGAGTTATTTGGTCCTGTTGCCGCGCTTATCCGTGCGAAAGACCAAGACGATGCTTTCCGTATTGCCAATGATAGTCGCTATGGACTCGGCGGTGCTATATTCTCAAAAGATGAAGAAAAAGCGATCAATTTAGCCCAGCAGCATTTCGATACGGGGATGGTTTATATCAATGGCTATAATTTGGTCAATCCAGGTCTGCCATTTGGTGGCGTGAAGGATTCAGGCTATGGCCGTGAACATGGTGGCTTTGGTATTAAAGAGTTTGTCAATATTAAAGCAGTACATGTGGTTGATAAAAAGCCTGCTTAATGATTGAACTGCTTTAGATTTATTATTTGAAATGCCTCGTTATTCAGTAACGAGGTATTTTTTTGCTATACAGTCAAAATATCTTAAAAACGCGACGGTATGGCTGATATCAATTTTTTGTAGCCTTTGTCTACGCACGCACAGCAAGCAAGAAAAATTGATATCAGCAGTGCGTGATGTATCGATATTACTTTTCACTCACTATATATTATCTTTGACTTAAGCATAAAAAAGCAGAACCCGTTATGGATTCTGCTTTTTAGTTTATTAGAAAAGCTTAAACATCTAACCATAGCTTTAACGGTAAAGCCGGTAGATAAGATGATTTAGTCTCCTCAGGCAGATTATCTAAGTCAATAATGCCCTTAGCAATTAGGAATATCGTCCACGGTAGTAATTGATGCTCTGCTTTTTGTACGCGTGCTTGCAGGCTATCCGCAGTGTCTTTGTAATCAACTTCAAGCAGCGCTTGAGTCAACACCGCACCGGCATCAAGCTCGGCGGTGACCACATGAATACTACAGCCGTGATGGCGTTCGCCCGCTTGTATGGCACGCTGATGGGTATCTAGACCCTTATAAGCAGGCAGTAGAGCAGGGTGCAGGTTAATCATTGGCGCAGGCGCATTATCGATAAATGAGGCGCTTAATACCCGCATAAATCCTGCAAGCACAATCACATCAGGCTGCCAAGTGGTTAATTGAGCATTAGCATGGGTTTCAAAGGTTTTGATCCCCATACGTTTGCCGCTCGCAACGTGAGATAAGACGGCAACTGGAATAGCAGCGTCATTAGCGCGTGTGATGGCATAAGCGTCTTCACGGTTACTGATGACGCCAACAATCTCAATCGGTAGCGCGCCAGCTTGCATGGTATTGATCAATACTTGCAGGTTGCTACCACTACCCGATACCAAAACAGCGACGCGTAACGGCTTAGCTGATTGCTTTGCCATGCTTTTTAAATTGTCGTCTGGCATTAACGGTACACCACGGCGTCCGCTTCACGGCTCACCATTTCACCCAATTTCCAAGCTTTTTCGCCTGCATCATTTAAGGTCTTGATAGCCGCTTCTGCTTTGTCTTTAGGTACAACGATGACAAAACCGATGCCGCAGTTAAAGGTGCGGTACATCTCACTTTGCTCGATATTGCCATGGGTTTGTAGCCACGTAAATAGCTCTGAGAACTGCCAGCTGCTCGTATCAATGCTAGCGGCTAAATTATCTGGTAGTACACGTGGCAGATTATCGGTTAAGCCGCCACCAGTGATATGCGACATCGCATGTAAGGCTGAGCTACCAAGGCTATCTTGCAACGCTTTAATGGCTTTAACATAAATGCGGGTAGGTGCCATCAGCGCATCCTGAATAGGCTGACCATCTAATTGCTCATCGCTTGTCGTGACATCAATACCGCTAACTTCGATGACTTTACGTACCAATGAGTAGCCATTAGAATGCGCGCCACTTGAAGCAAGAGCGATTAATACATCGCCCTCGCTGACGTTTTCACCAGTGATGACTTCCGCTTCTTCGACTACGCCCACACAGAAACCGGCTAGGTCATAATCATCATCTTGATACATGCCCGGCATCTCAGCGGTTTCGCCGCCGATAAGCGCGCAATTTGATAATTTACAGCCTTCGCCGATACCCGTGACAACAGTTGCCGCGACATCGACATCAAGCTTGCCAGTTGCATAATAATCTAAGAAAAACAATGGCTCAGCACCGCAAACCAATAAATCATTGACGCACATAGCCACCAAGTCGATACCGATGGTGTCATGACGGTTTAATTGTAATGCCAATTTGAGCTTAGTACCGACACCGTCAGTGCCCGAAACCAACAACGGTGAGGTATAACCAGTCGGAATACGACAAAGCGCCCCAAAACCGCCAAGTCCGCCCACAACCTCAGGACGAGAGGTGGCTTTTGCCACTGATTTAATACGTTGCACCAACGCATCGCCGGCATCAATATCAACGCCAGCATCTTTGTAGCTTAAAGAAGGCTTGTTACTCATGGTCATCTCACAAATTTATAAGGAATGAAGGTCTGTCAGTAGAAAAGCGGATCGGTCGTGTTAGTTTTGCAGATAGTGCGCGCATTATACCCAAAAATGACCCTTAGCCGCAAAGCAACTTGCCAATATTTGGCGGATATTTGCAGAAGAGAGCTAATAAAGCTGTCTTAGGTGCAATAAAAAATTAAGAAACAAAAAATGACTGATTTTTTGTTCGACTCTGCGATAATATAACGCCAAAGTCGTTGGCAAAACCTACGACAATGACGCTGCTAATGACCATGACAAATATAAAGCCGCTGAAGACATATTTCAGTGAACTAATCATCAGATGCCAGTATTTTACATTGACTTAATCGTAGGGTTACCCTTAATGATAAACCAACCAATAGATCCCTTTTTTCGGCGCTTATTTATCGTCGTTGCGATTGTTATAGCGGTATTTTTATTGTATTTGATGATGCCGGTCATCGTGCCGTTTGTCGTGGCTTTTGTGTTGGCGTATTTGTTTAATCCGCTGGTTAAGCGTTTATCAAAATATATCAAGCGTTGGATAGCCATTATCATCGTTTATTCGACGATTACGCTTGGTATGGTGCTGCTGCTTTGGTGGTTAATACCGACTTTATGGCATCAACTGCAAGCGGCGTGGGAATATCTACCCAAAGTATTAAATTGGTATAACCAAGTTGTACGTGAGTGGTTTATCAATAACAGCCGTATTCGTCTGCCAGAATTAGAAAGCAAAGGTTTCTCTGATACTTTAGTTGATTATATGCAGACCAATTATAAGTTCGCTGATGCCAGCAGCATGATGAGCCAAATTTTGGTCTCTAGTATGAATTTTATTAATAATGCTGGCTTGATTGTACTGGTGCCGATTTTAACCTTTTATTTCCTATTTAATTGGGATCAGCGTCTGCATACTTGGAAAATGGCAATTCCGGCGCCTTATTGTAAAAAGGTGGTTGCCATTGCTAAAGAATGCGATCAAGCCTTAATGGCATTTATTAAAGGTCAATTATTGGTCATGGTATTATTAGGCGTCATTTATGCTGTACAGCTCCAGCTTATTGGGCTTGAGCTTGGTTTGATTATTGGTATGGTGGCTGGTATCGCAAGCTTCGTACCGTATTTAGGCTTTGGTATCGGTTTTATCGCCGCGATTATCGCCTCTTTATTCCAATTTGGTCTGGATTGGACTTATCTAGCCTTGGTGGTTGGTGCGTTTTTGGTCGGACAAGCGGCAGAGGGTTATATTTTACAACCGTTATTGTTGGGCGACAAAATCGGTTTATCGCCGTTATGGGTTATATTTGCCGTATTGGCAGGGGCGAGTTTACTTGGCTTCGTCGGTATGCTGATTGCGCTACCGGTATCCGCTGTCCTCAACGTTTTATTCCGTCATTTGTACGCCTATTATCAATCTACTGACTTTTATAAAGGCCGTAAACAATTGGCGTTATTTGAAGAAAAATAAATCGCCCAGACATTCTATGAATAATGATAGATTGGGCTTAATGGGTAAAAGACTTGTCAGTCATTTTGCAAATATGTTATATATAGGCGCAGTATTAACGGTATTTACCGTTATTAGGTTGGCTTTGCTAAATGTGAAAGTTAGCAAAGCCAGTTTACAGAATATTAGTCGTTTAGCCTTTTTAGTGATTGCGCTACGCAAACCGAGTTGATGATTCATGGCAGAAGCACAGCTAAGTCTCAATCTGGACATTAAGCATGATGCGAGTCTCAGCGACTTTGCCGGTCCAGGTTGGATGTCTATTATCGATGCAGTGCGGCAGCTACATGTCGGCCTGATAGGTCAGCTGTACCTATTTGGCAGCCCAGAGACGGGCAAGTCGCACTTATTATCCGCCATCTGTGAGTCGTTTATCGAGATGGACAAATCCGCGATTTGTCTGTCATTAAATGAGCTGATTCATACCGATGTCAATGTTTTATCTTCTTTAGAAAATTTTTCCTTGATTGCGATTGATGATTTAGAAGTGCTTGAGCAAAGCAGCCAATGGCAAGAAGCCTTATTTCACCTAATTAATCGTAGCCGAGAAGGACAACGGCAGCTGATTTTTGCCTCCAACAAACCTGCGACCGAATTACCGTTTCAGTTAACAGATCTCCTCACCCGTTTGGCGCAGTCACCAAGCTTTAAAGTGCCAACCGGTCATGATTTGGCAGACCGTCAAGCTTTGCTACAATCTATCTTACGCCGCCGCGGTTGGCAGTTTGATGAGCGTATTATCAATCATTTACTCACCGAAGGGCCGCATCGTATCGGCGCTATGATGGACGTCCTAAATTACATTCAGCCGATGTTTTCTAACCTTGGTCGTAGTAATATATCCAAAGCGGTCATTAGCGATGCGCTGCGCACGATTGATGAGCAGACGCTCGCCGCCGAGCTTGCTGATATCGCCCAAGAAACGCAAGGTGACAATGAGGTCGCTAATCAAGATCAACATACCATGCCGCTCGACTTTTAACCTTTCGTTTTTTGACCTTTAGCTTTTAATAATTAGTTTTTAATGTTCATAGACACGCCCTTTATACCGCTACTTTACTATCCTTGGAATAACTTATGAAACCAAACGCTTCTTTGCTAAAAAAACTGACTGTTGGCTCCTTATTAATTGCTGCAGGCTCAGTATCGATGTTATCGCACGCGGCAGTGACCTTGCTTGTTGATGACCATATCAAAGTGACCGCTATCAATGGGCAAGAAATCCAGCAAAGCCCGTTTCAGCCGCTGACGAAGTCGTTTACCTTAGAGCCTGGTCAGCATGCGATTACCGCTAAATATGATCGTTTATATAACTTGCGCCGTGATGAGCACGATTATTTGCGCTCGGGTAATGTGAGTGTGACGGCTGAATTAAAAGATAATCAGACCTATCGTCTCGTTATGCCAAATCAGCCAGAAAAATATGAAGCAGCAAGAGAGTATGCCAAGCGTCCAACCCTAGCGGTGCAACAGAATAATACAGTAGTTGCCAGTCAGCAAGCTTTGGAAGGCAGCCAAGGTGGTTTGCTATCAGGTTTGGGTAAAACATTGGGTGGTGTATTTGGCGGCGCAAATGATGCTGAGCTACAAAACCAACGTGCCATTGCTGCGTTAGGTCAACCTACTGCCAGCACTGTCAATACAGGTGCTGTGACCACAGTTCAGCAAACGACAAGCGCTGCTGCCTCTACCAGTACTTTAGATCAGTTTATGCAACTTTGGTTACAAGCAACGCCAGCAGAGCGTGAAAAAATACGCCAGTGGATTGAGAAGTAGAATAGGTTCAGCTATTGAAAGAGCTTAACGTTTATCGATTTTTAGCAAAGCGAACACAAAAAAAGCACCTAAATTAGGTGCTTTTTCCTTACTTACTATCTATTCAGTTAATAAACGAATTGAGTGATAAATGGTTTTATGTATTTATCTGTTTAGCCGTTATTTAGCCAAAAAAGCGTTATACATCCAAACCAGCTTTTCTTGTTGTTGTACATACTCATCAACTAAATCGGCTGTACCTTGGTCTTCAGCTCGTTCTGCCAATGCTGACACTTCGCGTTGCTCTTCAATCAGCGCTTGTAGGCCAGTCACCACACCTTGCACACAAGCATTACCGTCTTTAACGTTTTTATCTTCTTGAATGTTGGTATGTTGACTAAAGTCGCTATAAGCATGCAGTGGCGTGCCACCCAAGGTTAAGATACGCTCAGCGATTTCATCAATTTCTACTTGCAAATTGGTATATAGCTCTTCGAACTGTGGGTGCAAGGTGAAGAAATGCTCACCTTTTACGTTCCAGTGATAACCACGTACGTTGATATAAAACATATGATAGCTTGATAATAAGTCGTTTAACTTATCAATCACTTCGCTCATATCTGCTTTTTCTAGACCGATTTGGTTGGTTGCATTATTAGTATTACTCATAATATTATCCTTATAGTTTGAGTGTTGATTTAAGAGATTGGTTATTTTTATAAACTTAGACTTAATCATCTAAGGCAAATGTAGAAGTCTAAGAGTGTAGCAAGTCATATCCTGCATTGCTATGCTCGTTATATATCTTCTACAGGTTTTTAGGTATCTATACCTTGTCTGTTTATGCTTATTATAATAGCAAAGATACTATGATAAGTTAAATTCAATTAATCTAAGTCTGTGATTGATTTGATAGAATTATAAAGTCACAATATCCACGCTATTCATACTATTTTATAAAGCCAACACCTATACAAGTTTAATGCTGAATTATAAAAAACGACTAACCACAGCACTTTAAAAGCCACTTCTTAATTTAAAAGTCACTTTTATAGTTTTGCAGGTGGCTGTAAGTTTTCAGGGTTTAAGCCTTTAACGGCAATGACTTCTTGTAGGTGCTGACGTACGGTATCGATTGGGAATTTTTGCGCTTGTAAACGCTTAGGAATGATTTGGCTGCCCTGTTGACCTTTTAGCTCAAACATCATGAAGATGTAGTCATCGGTTTCATCCCAGCTTTTGACGGCGCTCCAAGGAATAACCGCTTGCTGAGTGCTACCAGCACGCATCTGCATACCGCGCATCTGATTGCTATTAAACATATCAGGCTGATTGACTGGCATTGCTATGACTAAACCATGCTTTTGCACGCCCAATTTCATCTGACGCATCTCATCAGGCATTTCTTGGTCAGCAACTTGTTTTTCAAACTCTTTTTTGACATACCATTTAAAGCCAAGGGTACGTACCAATAGATAAATGACCACCGCCGCTAGCATAAGCCAAAAGATAATGGTTGAATAACCAGTTAAAAAAACCAAGCCCGCGATGGCTAATATGACGACGACTGCCATAATAATCCACTCTTTCATCTTAATACTCGACAGACCAAACGACGGGCTGGCACTGGCAAATAGCTCATATTGGGCTTGATGAAATTCGGCCTCGGTTAGGTTTAAGGCGACAGGTTGAAGCGTGTAGGGGTACAGGGCCATAAAGGTTTCTCAGATACGTATTTTAAAAGCGTGGGATGAAAAGCGCCAAAGCGAGGCTGCGATGCCATACTTAGCGATGCTTGGCGGAAAGTAGAATAAAGATATGCGCTTATCTTACCGAAAACTGCTCTTAAATGAAACATATAAGCGGGTCTGTCGACCAATAGCTCGGTTATTTTTCAGATAGCATCCTTATTTATACTAAGGTCAATGAGAGAACTTGATGTATAAGAGCATGATGTGACTTTTATTGTTTGTTATTTAACCCATAAAGCTTGTGCAAAGAAAGTGCTAGATTTTGGCAAAATATAGCCAAAACATGGTCAAATCTGCTTGGTATTGGTATGATAGTGACTATTATTTATGGTTCAGATTGAGATGGCGTTATCGGGCAGCTTTATAACGATTTTATAAGGCTGGGCACGTTATTTCATATTTTTTTGATATAAATTGGCTACTATTTTCCCTTTTTATTTCTTACTCACTTTTGGCGCTACAGGCAACTATTATGATTGACCCAAAACTCTTACGCGGTGATTTAACGGATTTACAACAGCAGCTGGCCACGCGTGGTTATGCGCTTGATATGGCGTTTTGGCAAAGTATCGAAAACGAACGTAAGTCTTTGCAAGTCAAAACCGAAGAGCTGCAATCGCGTCGTAATGCCGGTGCTAAGCAAGTGGGTGCGCTAAAAAAATCGGGCGCAGATGCCAGCGAACTGTTGGCTGAGATGCAAAGTGTCAGCGGTGAGATTAAGACAGCTGAAGATGAGCTGCGTACCTTGCAAGAACGCATTAGCCAAGCGGCCATGCAAATCCCAAATATCCCAGCCGCCGATGTGCCAGTCGGGACATCAGAAGATGATAACGTCGAAGTGCGCAAATGGGGAACGCCGCGCGCGTTTGATTTTGAGATTCAAGACCATACCCATATCGGCGAAACCTTGGGCATGCTGGATTTTGAAGCGGCCACCAAGCTGACCGGTAGTCGTTTTAATGTGCTCAAAGGGCAGCTGGCACAGATGCATCGCGCTTTGATTCAGTTTATGTTGAACACCCATACGGTCAAGTACGGCTATCTTGAGACTTATGTGCCTTATATCGTCAATAGCGAGAGCCTAAAAGGCACCGGCCAACTGCCAAAATTTGAAGAAGATTTGTTTAAATTGACCAATCATACCAATAACGAAGGTACAGATTTTTATCTGATTCCAACGGCCGAAGTGCCCATGACTAACTTGGTACGCGGTGAGCGTTTGGATATCAAAGAGCTGCCGTTAAAATTTACCGCCCATACGCCATGTTTCCGTAGTGAAGCGGGCTCGCATGGTCGCGATACCCGTGGTCTAATCCGTCAGCATCAGTTTGAAAAAGTTGAGATGGTCAATATCGCTACCGCTGAGCAATCAGATGACTTACTTGAGGCGATGACGGCACAAGCTGAGTACATTTTGCAGCAGTTGAATCTGCCGTACCGTGTGGTCAAACTATGTACTGGCGATATGGGCTTTGCCGCTCAAAAAACTTATGACATCGAAGTGTGGTTGCCAAGCCAAGATACTTATCGTGAAATCTCAAGCTGCTCAAACTGTGGCGACTTCCAAGCTCGCCGTATGGGCACGCGCGTTAAAGATGGCAAGCAAACCAGCCTAGCGCATACGCTAAATGGTTCAGGTTTGGCAGTCGGTCGTACGTTATTGGCAGTGATGGAAAATCATCAAGATGCTGATGGTAGTATCACCATTCCTGAAGTATTGCGTCCGTTCATGGGCGGAGTTGAAACCATTTTAGCTTAATGATTTAGTTTTTTATCTAAACTGCGGGTTGGTTGCTGACTCGCGGTTTTTTCATACGTATTGGTTTAATAAAACTGATACGAATGATTGTTAAATACAAACGCTTCTGTCAGCGCATTTTTAGATTGCCAGATGGCAAATATGTTAATATTGCATGTGATTTTATAGTCTATCTTTTGATGACATCCATTGTATTTTTGTCGTATTTCTGATGGATTGCCCTCTGAGTAACCCTTTCTCTTATGCTCCATACTTTTCATTCGAATATTAGGACACTCTATGCCGACCCCAATTAATGAACGCAAACTTGCCAATGCCATCCGTGTACTGTCGTTCGACGCGGTTCAAAAAGCCAATTCTGGACACCCAGGCGCGCCGATGGGCATGGCTGATATTGCCGAAGTATTGTGGCGCAAATTTTTAAAGCACAATCCTGCTGACCCGCAATGGCACAACCGCGATCGCTTTGTACTATCAAACGGTCATGGCTCGATGCTCATTTATTCCTTGCTGCATTTATCAGGCTATGATGTCAGCGTTGATGATTTAAAAGGCTTTCGTCAGCTGCATTCAAAAACTCCAGGCCATCCTGAACTTGGCTATACGCCAGGGATTGAAACCACAACGGGTCCACTAGGTCAGGGTATTGCCAATGCCGTTGGTTTTGCGATTGCAGAGAAGACACTAGCGGCGCAGTTCAACCGTGACGGCCATAACATCGTTGACCATCATACTTATGCGTTCTTAGGCGATGGCTGCTTGATGGAAGGTATCAGCCATGAAGTTTGCTCATTGGCTGGCACGTTAGGTTTGGGCAAATTGGTCTTTTTCTATGATGATAATGGCATCTCAATCGATGGCGATGTCGAAGGCTGGTTCACTGATGATACGCAAGCGCGCTTTGAGGCCTATGGCTGGCAGGTCATCAAAGTCGATGGTCACGATACCGATGAGATTACCAAAGCCACTGAGCAAGCCATTGCTGAGTCCGCTAAGCCAAGCTTAATTATTTGTAAAACGACGATTGGTGCGGGTAGCCCGAACAAGCAAGGCTTAGCAGCTAGTCATGGTGCGCCGCTTGGTGATGATGAAATCGTCTTGACCCGTGACGCTTTAGCATGGACTCATGCGCCGTTTGAATTAGATGACGAAATCTATGAAGCATGGGATGCTAAAGCTAAAGGCGACGTACAGCAAAAGAACTGGGATGCGGACTTTGAAGCCTATAAAAAAGCCTATCCAGAATTGGCAAGCGAGCTACTACGCCGCTTAAACGGTGAATTGCCAGCGGATTTTGAAAGCCAAGCACAAGCCTATATTCAGCAAACGCAAGAGCAGGGCGGTGATGTTGCCAGTCGTAAAGCCAGTCAAAATGCGATCAATACCTTACAGCCGTTACTACCAGAATTGTTGGGCGGTTCAGCGGATCTGGCAGGTTCAAACCTTACGCTATTTAAAGGTGCGAAAGGCATCGAAAAAGATAGCGATGGCAACTATATCTATTATGGCGTGCGCGAGTTTGGTATGACCGCGATTGCCAATGGTATCGCGTTGCATGGCGGCTTTATCCCTTATGTGGCGACCTTCCTGATGTTTATGGAATACGCGCGTAATGCGGTACGTATGGGCGCACTCATGAAGCAGCGTGTGATTCATGTTTATACTCATGACTCTATCGGCCTGGGTGAAGATGGCCCGACGCATCAGCCAGTTGAGCAATTGACTAGCTTACGTACCACGCCAAATCTACGCACATGGCGTCCGTGTGATGCGACCGAATCGGCCAGCGCTTGGGTTGAAGCAATTAAGTCCGAAAACAATCCATCAGCATTGATCTTTAGCCGTCAAAGCTTGCCACATCAAGCACGTGATGCTGAGCAAGTCGCTAACATCGCTAAAGGTGGCTATGTGTTAGCGAAAGAGCAAGGCGAGTTACAAGCAATTATCATCGCGACAGGTTCAGAAGTTGGCTTAGCTATGCAAGCGCACGAGACGTTAAGTGCAAATGGCGTTGGCGTGCGTGTGGTCTCTATGCCATGTGCCGAGATTTTCGTAGAGCAAGAGACGAGCTACCGTGAAGCGGTATTGCCAGCTAATATCCGCGCCCGCGTAGCGGTAGAAGCAGCACATGTCGATTACTGGTATAAGTTTGTCGGTCTAGATGGCAAAGTTATCGGAATGACGACTTATGGTGAATCAGCGCCTGCTGATGAGCTGTATAAAGAGTTCGGTATTACCACTGAAGCGGTGGTTGATGCAGTAAATAGTTTGGTGTAATAGACCTAAATTAGTTAGTAATCAAAAAAAGAGCTATTAGAGAAATCTGGTGGCTCTTTTTTTTGTGATTAACTTTTGGTTTTGAAATATTATAAAAGCCCTGTAAATAGATTGCTGGGTAGGTTAGTGTCGAAACATAATGCACCATGAGTCGTTAAATGGTAACGCAAAGTTCGACCAGCCGCTCTATAACCAAGCTTGATGTGTTGTTTTATAGTTGACCGTTGTTAGTGTTATATCTAGTTCGCTAATTTAAAGCGAGCTTAAGGACGTGTACCTGTTTTGTACTGGCACGTTGATTAATAGACAAGGTGCGTCAAAAAGAGCTGGATAAAGTAGACAAGCTGCGTCAAAAAGAACAGGATAAAATTGATAAAAAGATTCAGGCAATGATAGACGATATCAACCAAAAGGCGATGAAAAAGCAAGAAAAAATAGATACTAAAATTCAGAAAAGAAGAAATAAAATAGATAAGACTGGTATAGCAGAAGAGCAAATATGGCAGTACTAAAAACGTTAGAAAATATATTTTTAATATTTAATCGATTTTCGAGTCATTTTTAGGTCATAATATTTTTAAATAATTAAGCGTTTCTGTAAGTATCGTCTTAAAAATCTATGGTGTTATCTACCCAACTTAGAAATTCTAAGTTGGGTTTTTTGTCACTTAATCAATTGGCTGCAATCAGCTTCCCTGATATCTCAAGGGGGATGATATTGCTAATCAGTTTCGGGAAAGCTGTCACTCCATAGCTATAGCGATCGACCATACCTGTCGCGCGAAACTTTAACGTCGGTTGAGAGGTGGCGGGGTCAATCTCTACATCAGATAAAGTCACTCTTACCGTTAACGGTTTGGTTTGACCTAAAGCGGTAAAGTCGCCCGTGACATTGGCCTCTTTCGGCGTAATCATCTTGATCTTTTTTGAGACAAACGTCATCGTCGGATATTGCTGCGTATTGAGCAGCTCTTTACGGCGCAAAAAAGAGTCACGTAGCTTGCGCTCGGTATCGATGCTATCGGTATGCACGGTAAAATTAATGGTCGTACTCTCAGGCTTTTTGACGTCATAATTGATCGATCCATTTACTTTACGAAACTTACCGTCAGTGGTCGCCTTGCCTAAATACTTGACCTCAAAATCAGCACTGGTCTTAGGCACGTCCAGTTTCCACTTTTGTGGCATCGTGTTGGCGGCGACTCCCATTATAGGCAAAGATAATAATAAAGAGGTACCAAGCGTAATCTTTAACAAAGAGGCGGCGCGAGTATTCATACGTATGATCCAAAGGGTGGTATTAAAGTCGTCAGTATTGAACATGCTTTTAGGGCACAACTGAGCGTTATAGCTGAAATAATAATACGATAGCCTACTACAATTGTGCTGTTTCAATGTATTATTAAAGTTATGAGCGATTTAGAAGTAAGACTTACACTTTACACTGGCTTAGCGCTTAAAATAACCAATATGACTTTTTATATAGTAGAAAACCATGTCTTTGATGTCCAGCTTTAAAGGTATCGTCGGCGAGACCGTCATCAATGTGGCCATGTGGCTAAAACTTGAAAAAGACGTTTATCATCGTCTAAACAATATCACTTTGCCATTAGCAAATGGCGGCAGCACCCAAATTGATCATGTTATCGTCTCTAGGTATGGCATCTTTGTCATCGAAACCAAAAACTATAAAGGCTGGATTTTTGGTAATGAGAAGCAAAGACAATGGACGCAAGTCATCATGGGTCGCAAGTATAAATTTCAAAATCCATTGCGGCAAAATTATTTGCATATAAAAACGCTGTCTGATTTATTAGAACTTGAGATGAGTTATTTCCATTCGATGATTGCCTTTATCGGCGAGTGTGAGCTTAAAACTCGTGATGAGTTACCAGAGCATGTATTGACGAGCGGCATGGCGTCTTATATTAAGAAAAAACAAGATAAAATGCTTACCGATGAAGAAGTCAAAGCCATTGTTGAGCAAATTGAAAACAATCGATTTAGCAAGTCTTGGCGTACTAACAGAGCGCATCAAGCCTATTTAAAAGAAAAGCATAATCCGTCAAACAAGCAAGCTAGTGATAATCCAAATGCTAAGTCAGTTACTACATCAGCGAATCAGCCTGCGCCTGAATTAATAGTAAAACAACCTTCTAAAAAGACCATTCTTCAAAGCAGAGAAGTACTGCGATGGTCTGGGCAAACGGAAGTTGAAGCGATCGACGCACCGTTTGTCCCTTCTAGCAAGGTGCTGCCTATCTCTCAACTGATTAATGATGATTCTGTCTTTATTACCCCATTTGAGGTTTTGGAATCAGAGCCGAAGATAGAGAAAGCTGCTACTAAGGAGCCTTCTATTATCGAGCAAGTTGAAGCGTCAATCATTTCTGATAATACTCCCGCTTGCCCGAAGTGTAATAGTGAGATGGTCAAGCGCGTTGCTAAAAAAGGTCAGCAGCAAGGTCAGCCCTTTTTTGGTTGCAGTCAATTTCCTAAGTGTCGCGGTGTGGTGAATATTAATTAGGTGATATTAGGGTGTGTATAGAATTCAAATGAGTGGCAACCAGATAAAGACACAAGCAAGCATTACCGCTGCTGCATAGCTATCTTTGAGCTTATCATATCGCGTGGCAATGCCCCTAAAATGTTTCAACCTAGCAAAAGCGTTTTCTACCAAGTGACGGCAACGATACAAATACCAGTCTAGTGTGTCATTGTTGCTGTTTTTAGAGTTCGACTTAACGGGTATGACTGACTCAGCACAGTGCTTGAAGATACACTCTCTAATATCACTACTATCGTAGCCCCTGTCTGCAATCACCGCTTTAGTCTGGTTATTAATCGTGCTATCTATCAACGTCTTTGCCATCTTAGCGTCATGCACTTGCCCACCTGTCAGCTCAACATGTATAGGGTTACCACAAGCATCGACCACTAAGTGCAGTTTGTTGCTATTACCTGCAACACTTTTACCAATGGCCTCATCAAGATGACTGGCTGCACCTGAACTATGCTGATGAGCTTTGACCACGCTACCGTCTATAAATAACCATTCACTATCATAGTTTGCTGTGATTATTTTCATGAGCTTTTGCCATTTACCGGTTTTACGCCAATAACGGTATTGATGATATATGCGAGACCAATGACCGAAATAAGAAGGTAAATCTCGCCATGGACAGCCTACTCTTATGCGGTACAGCATGCCTTCAACGGTACGTCTTAGATTGGGCTTGTTATATACGTTAATTTGTCGCAATATAATAAATAGCTTGTGCCAAAGTTCATCGTTGAGCTTGGTGCGAGTCATAAGTGACGCCTTATTTCTTTGTTGTGGTAAACAGTAGAGTAAGGCGTTGCTTATTTTTTTCAATGGTTCCTCAATTCTATACAGCACCTATGCAAAACGAAAATAAGTCAGGTGTTTTTAACTCAAATTGTGGGCTGCGATAAATATCGATATAAATAAGCGGTTTAAATATACTACCTTACGCAGTTGTAACGCAAGGTATCAATATATTTAATTTGATAGAAAATGTCCCGTTTTAATATCTGTATTTTTGAATGTAAGTGCTATTTTCAATAGAAAAGTTATGAGATAAAAGCGCTTGCCGTAAAATATTTTACTTATTTTTTCTATGATGCGATTTGCTCAGCGTGATGATGTTTTGCTTTAATGAAGTCAGCCATTTTTTCGGCGATCATAATAGTAGGTGCATTGGTATTGCCGCTGATTAAGGTTGGCATGACTGAGGCATCGATGACACGCAGTCCGCTTACACCGCGCACTTTTAGTTCTAAGTCGACCACAGACTTATCATCTGAACCCATACGGCATGTGCCGACTGGATGATAGATGGTATCTGATTTATTACGAATATAGCCAAGCATGCCGTCTTTTTCGATATAAGGGGCAGGGTAGTCTTCGGTGATATATTTGGCTATGGGTGCTTCTTGCATGATGGCGCGCGTACGCTCAGCGCCTGCGACCATATACTCTACGTCTTTAGGATGGGAGAGGAAGTTGGGATCAATCAATACGCACTCTGAGGGGTCAGCTGACGCAAGCCTAACCGTACCGCGGCTTTCAGGGCGCAAGTAGCAGGCGTGACAAGAAACAGCAAAACCGCGTCTAAGGTCACGACCGTGTTCAATCACCCGTGAGATGACAAAATGCAGCTGGGTATTTGGCCACTCTTTTGGGGCGTCACCAACGCTAAAGAACGCGCCAGCTTCGGCGTAGTTGGTAGATAGTAGCCCTGTGCCATCTTTTCTCCATTGGCGAATGCTTTTAGACAAGGTTGAGAGCGTTGCCATACCAATACCGATCACATCGGTAGTATTGACCTCGTAATCAAATACTACATCCAAATGATCCTGTAGATTGCCACCGATTTCAGGCGCATCTACCAAGACATCTATACCGTGTGACTGCAAGTGTTCAGCAGGACCTATGCCCGATAACATGAGAACTTTGGGTGAGCCAAAGGTGCCTCCTGACAAAATAATTTCCTGACGTGCCATTACTGTATGCTCGACGCCGTCTTTTTCATAAGCGACGCCAACGGCTTGTTTGTCTTCAATGATGACGTGGTTGGCTTGCGCATGGGTAATGACCGTCAGATTTGGCCTGCTTTGCACTGGATGTAGATAAGCGGCAGCGGCAGAGCAGCGTTGACCTTGTTTCTCTCCATGAAAGTGCGTCACTTGATACAGACCAACACCATCAAGTTTTTTGCCATTGAAGTCTTGGTTATGCTCAAGTCCATTGGCTATCCCTGCCTCTACAAACGCTTTTGAGACTTCACGAGGACTGAGTAAATCACTGACGTGCAGTGGCCCGCTATCACCATGCAGCGCATCGCTACCGTGAACATTGTTTTCTGACTTGATGAAGTAGGGCAGGACATCATCAAAGCCCCAGCCTTCGCAGCCTTGCTCAACCCAGCGCTCATAATCAAGCGCGCTGCCGCGAGTATAGATCATTGCATTAATAGCGGATCAACCACCCAAGCATTGACCACGTGGTTGGAAGCCGCGCCGGTTATTCAGATGCGCTTGCGGGGTAGTATGAAAGCACCAATTGTTCAATTTTAGCGGCTTGCCTGGGACTAGGAGAATCAAACCTGCAGGGACACGAACCGCAAGGTCTTTGCCTTCACCGCCGTATTCTAATAGGCAGACACTGATATCTGGATTTTCTGTCAGCCGGCTGGCAAGCACGCAGCCTGCAGAACCGCCACCCACGATGACGTAATCAAATTTTGCGTCAAATTCCATTTTTATATTCCTTATAGCTTCCATGCCAATCAAACTGGAGAGCTAGCTTTCCAGTATATAGGTCATTGATTAGTATAGACCTAACAGAATACTGACGCTAGGCATTCATTCAATCTTCAATGGCGCATATTTCAGAGCGCACAATAAAGCGTTTGCCTTCAGGTATTTCCAGTGAAAAACTGGCCCCGCGTCCATCGACCACATCGATGGTTAAATCCGTATGTTGCCAAAGTTTATGCTGCGCTTTACCCATATAAAAGGGACAGCCAGCGAGCTCACCGATGAGCACGTCTTGGCCGCCCACTTTAAACTCGCCCAATGGATAACACATCGGTGAGCTACCATCGCAGCAGCCGCCTGATTGATGGAACATCAGCTCGCCATGTTTAGATTTGAGTAATTCGATTAATGCTTTGCAGGATTCTGTCGCTTCAAGTTTCATGTCATGCTCCTTATCTTCAAAATTATCACGGAATTACTGTCATGCTGATTACGAATATAAGCTGAGGGCGAATATAAAAGGCCGCATCATCATCACTCACATCATTAATAGCATGTGGCTGAAAACGATACGACCTGTTATTTGTGACCAAACGTCGTAATTATCGAGATAATTTCTAAAAAATAAAAATGTCTCAAATAATTGACATGTCTACATAGAGTAATCAATCACGATGCGACCCTCAATCTTACCATCACGCATACGATCAAAAATGTCATTGATGTTTTCAAGTGGCTCAGCGGCAACAGTCGCTTTTACTTGACCTGCCGCTGCCATATCTAGCGACTCTTGTAGGTCTAGACGTGTACCAACGATTGAGCCACGAATGGTAATACCATTTAGTACCGTATCAAAGATAGAGACAGGGAAGTCGCCTGTTGGCAGACCATTACAGACTAAAGTACCACCGCGGCGCAGCATGGTCAGCGCTTGATCAAAGGCCTTAGAGGAGACGGCTGTCACTAGCACACCATGAGCACCGCCGATCTCTTCTTGCAGATACTCACCAGGATCGGTGTTTTTGGCATTGACGGTGACTTTTGCCCCCAGTTTTTTGGCAAAATCGAGCTTTTCATCGTCAATATCGACGGCAGCAACGTTCAGTCCCATGGCAATGGCGTACTGTACCGCCATGTGACCAAGTCCACCGATACCTGAAATGACGACCCAATCACCTGGTTTGGTGTCTGTCATTTTCAGACCTTTATATACCGTCACACCCGCACATAGAACTGGTGCAATCTCAACAGAGTCAACGCTCTCAGGAATAATGCCAACATAGTCAGCATCTGCCAATACGTATTCTGCAAAGCTACCATTTACTGAGTAGCCAGAGTTCTTTTGACTTAGGCACAGGGTTTCCCAGCCACCTAGACAGTGCGTACAGTGACCACAGGCAGAGTAGAGCCAAGGCACACCGACACGGTCGCCTTCTTTAACATGCTTAACACCTTCACCCACAGCAGTGATCAGGCCGACACCTTCATGACCAGGGATAAACGGGGGGCTTGGTTTGACTGGCCAATCGCCTTCGACAGCGTGCAGGTCGGTATGACAGACACCTGATGCCTGCATTTTTACTACAATTTGACCAGGACCTGGGGTAGGGATATCAACTTCTTCAATCTGCAGAGGTTGGTTGAACTCATGCAGAACCGCAGCTTTCATTTTATTACTCATGGTATAACTCCTTATTACTAGCAGTCACTAATGCTCGACTTAGTCTTTTAAACTGCCAATTATTTTACATGTAGATGCTTAGTAAGCATCGAGTTTGCACCTTACGCTTCCTTGTAAGGTGCTTTAGCAAATAGTGTTTAAAAGAACCCCATCGCTTTTGGACTATACGATACCAGCATGTTTTTGGTTTGCTGATAGTGATCGAGCATCATCAGATGGTTTTCGCGGCCGATACCCGATTGCTTGTAGCCACCAAATGCAGAATGCGAAGGATAGATGTGGTAGCAGTTGGTCCACACGCGACCTGCTTGGATGCCACGTCCGAAGCGATAGGCTTTGTGTACACTGCGTGTCCAGACTCCAGCACCAAGACCATATAAGGTATCATTGGCAATGCTCATGGCCTCTTCGTCGTCTTTAAATTTCGTGACGGCAAGTACTGGTCCAAAGATTTCCTCTTGGAACACGCGCATATCATTGGTGCCTTCAAAGATGGTCGGTTTCACATAATAACCGTCGCCAAGCTCGCCATCGTGTTTGGCTTGCTCGCCGCCAACCAAGACTTTCGCGCCTTCTTTTTTACCGATATCCAGATAAGATAAGATTTTTTCTAACTGGTCTGAGCTGGCTTGTGCACCAATCATGGTGTCAGTGTCTAATGGATTGCCCATTTTGATGGCTTCAACACGCTCGACACAGCGTTTGATAAATTCATCATAAATACTCTCATGTACCAGCGCACGCGACGGACAGGTACAAATCTCACCTTGGTTTAAGGCAAACATGACCAAACCTTCAACGGCTTTATCCAAGAAATCATCGTCTTCGTCCATGACATCAGCAAAGAAGATATTTGGACTCTTACCACCCAGCTCTAGGGTAACTGGAATGATGTTTTCACTGGCGTACTGCATGATTAGGCGACCAGTAGTCGTCTCACCAGTAAAGGCAACTTTATTGATACGTGGATTGGAGGCAAGCGGCTTACCAGCTTCAACTCCGAAACCGTTGACCACGTTGAGGACACCTTTTGGTAAGATATCAGCAATCCCGATCGTCTCTAGCATAAATAGGATAGAGGCAGGCGTTTGCTCTGCAGGCTTGAGTACTATACAGTTACCAGCAGCAAGCGCAGGGGCTAGCTTCCATACTGCCATGAGGATCGGAAAGTTCCATGGGATAATCTGGCCGACGACACCAAGTGGCTCATGGAAGTGATAAGCAACCGTGTCATCATCAATTTGACTGATGCCGCCTTCTTGGGCACGAATGGCACTGGCAAAATAGCGAAAGTGATCGACAGCTAATGGAATGTCTGCTGCTAGGGTTTCACGTACAGGCTTGCCGTTTTCATACGTTTCGGCAATGGCGATGGCTTCTAAATTGGCTTCCATCTTATCTGCAATTTTGAGCAGTAGATTGGCACGTTCAGCGACACTGGTTTTGCCCCAAGCGTCTTTGGCAGCATGAGCAGCGTCTAAGGCTTTTTCAATATCCGCTTCTTTTGAACGGGCGACTTGGCAGATGACTTTACCGTCAATGGGGCTGGTGTTGTCAAAGTATTCTCCATCGGCTGGTGCGACCCACTCACCATTGATAAAGTTGTCATATTTTTTGCGGAATTGGACGGGGCTGTTTTCTGTATTGGGATAGGCGTGTAGCATTAACGACTCCTTGTTGGGTATTATGATGGTTGAAACATAAATATTTGGCCTTCCTGACCAAGCTATGACTCTATCGTACTGAGCTTTGGCGTTGAATGATAATGACTTTTTATAATGATATATTTCGTATCGCATAACTTTATGTTATACGATTAGCGCCTGCTAAAGTGCTTTGTAAAGTGAGTGCAGCTGTTATAATTAAATGGCAGTGCCGCACACTTGGGTGCGATGCAATGATGCAATGCGGTATTTTTACTCCCTATTTTCTTTTATTACTTATTGGTTTGGATATATGCGTCAATCTTCTGCTCTTAATATTTTAAAAACAGGTCAAAATGTGTTTTTGACTGGCTCAGCAGGTTCAGGTAAAACTTATACTCTCAACCAGTACATCAATTACTTACGCGCGCGCCGTGTGCCAGTTGCTGTGACTGCTAGTACGGGTATCGCGGCGACACACATGAACGGCACGACTATCCATAGTTGGTCAGGTATAGGCATCAAAGACGAGTTGTCTGATCGTGATTTGACCAATTTATCGCGTAAGCAGTTTTTAGCAGACAGATTAAAAGACACGGCGGTATTGATCATCGATGAGATTTCCATGCTGCATGCCAAGCAGCTTAACCTAGTCAACCAAGTGCTCAAGCATGTGCGAAAAAACGATGCTGCATTTGGTGGTATACAAGTGGTGGTTGCAGGGGACTTTTTTCAGTTACCACCGATTGGAAGTAAGGGTGAGAGTAACCGAGAAAAGTTTGCTTTTATGTCTGAGGCCTGGCTCGATGCTAAGTTCCATATTTGTTATTTATCCGAGCAGCATCGGCAAGTCAGTGAGGCCGCTAATGGTGGTCTCGATTTGGATGATATTCTCAATCAGATTCGCAGACAAGAAGTCACTTTTGAGGCGATTGCGGCATTGGAAGCTACCTTTGATCAAAACGTCGATATCAATCGCACCCGTCTCTATACCCACAACCTCAACGTCAATAAAATCAATGATAAAGAACTGGCAGCGCTTGAAGGCGAAACCATGCGGTTTGAGGCCACCTCGACTGGCGATAGTAAATTGGTTGAGACCCTCAAAAAAACGGTACGCACTCAAGACGATTTGGTATTAAAGGTCGGTGCTAAGGTGATGTTTATCAAAAACAACAGCGAGCTTGGTGTCTCTAACGGCACGATGGGTGAGCTGATTGGTTTTGCTGCGGTAAAAATTGACGATAGTAAAGATACGAGCGATGATTTGATTGAAGATACTGCGCAAGATGCTATTGCTAAGAATACGAAAAACAAAGCCAAAAAAGATAAAGAAAGTAAGGAAAAACCAAAAGATGAAAAACCAACCACGCAAAAAATGCCTGTAGTTCGACTAAACTCAGGTCGTGAAGTCATCGCTGAGCCTGAAGAATGGATCATCGAAGACGAAACCGGCGACGTGCTGGCAAGCTACTTACAAGTGCCGCTGTGTTTGGCTTGGGCCATTACTATTCATAAATCGCAAGGCATGACCCTTGAGGCGGCCGAGATTGATTTATCGCGCACTTTTGAGCTTGGGCAAGGTTATGTGGCATTGTCACGCTTAAAGTCGCTGGCAGGTTTGCAATTGCTCGGTATGAATGACATGAGCTTGCAGCTTGACCCGCTGGCACGCGGCGCCGATAAACGCTTTTTGGCACTGTCAGAGGAAGCGGATGCCAATTATGCCATGCTTGATGAAGAAAGTATGAGGCAGGCGCATGAGAAATTTATTCTAAAATCAGGCGGCACGCTTAGCAAGTCGGTGATTGAAGCGTATGCCAATTTGCAGAAAAAACGCCACGAGCAACAGCAAGCGCAGATAGATAAAAAACAGAAACTTGGTAATCAAGTTTCTGATAAATCGGACAGCACCTTGCTGGCGACGCGAATTTTATTAGAAGAGAGCTTATCGATTGCCGAGATTTCGCAGGCGCGGCAGCTGTCGCAATCGACCATTATGCGCCATATTGCAGAATTAAAATCGCAAGATCCAAGTTTGGCGTGTGATCATCTGCGCCCAGACGATGAAGTGATGACGGCGGTTGGCAACGCTTATGTGGCCATTAAGGTCGCCAATAACCCTAATGACTTTAACGATGATGGCAGTGTTAAGCTGCGTCCAATTTTTGAGCATCTAAAACAAGCGGTTGATTACAATACCATTCGTTTGGCATTAATTTTTATTACGCCGTAGCATCCAATCGGTGAGAAAAAATCTCTAAAGATAGACCGTCATTATGCTGATAATATTCAATGTAGCGCGCCACTCTTTTTATATCTCTTTATAGCGATACCCTTTTATGTCTGACGTTATACCTGATTTTTCTAGCGCAACTTACCAATTGAACGCCGAACCTAGAGTGGCGCTTACGCATGCGACAGGCGAGCATACGCAGCCCTTGAGGATTGCTATCAATGGCTTTGGCCGTATTGGACGTAATGTACTGCGTGCCTTGTTAGAGCGCTTTGAGGTGTTGGGGCGCGCTATCCATGTAGTGGCGATTAATGATTTGGCATCGGCTGATATCTTATTGCATCTATTAAAATTCGATAGTACTCATGGTCGCTTAAGCCGACTTGGCGTCAGTGCAGAGGTTTTAGACGATAACAACAATACTCAGCTGTGTTTGACTAAGAATAATCTGACCTACTGCATCAAAATGCTCTCAGAAGCTGACCCAAAAAACCTACCATGGCGCACGCTTGGTATCGATGTAGTGCTAGAGTGTACGGGGCATTTTCGCTCTTATGAGCAGGCGCAGCTACATATAGCAGCGGGTGCACAGCAAGTCATTATTGGTGCTGCGCCCTTTGATAATGTCGATGCTTGTATTGTCATGGGCGTCAATACCGCTGAGTTCACACGCAAGCTGCCGATTATCTCGAGCGTTTCTTGTACCACGCAGGCCTTAGTACCGCTGATTGATACGCTTGATAAGGCATTTGGCGTTAGGTCGGCTATGATGACCGAGATTCATGCTGTGACTGCTGACCAGACAGTGCTCGATCAAGCGCACCGAGACCCAAGACGCGCACGCGCCTCTGGTTATAATATTATTCCGACCACCTCAAGTAGTATTGCTGCGACAGAACGGGTATTGCCTGCGATGGTAGGGAAGATAAACGGTCACTCGATACGCGTACCGACCATTGATGTGGCGGCGATTGATGTGACGTTTGTCTTTGATACGCCGGATGTCAGCGTCGATGCGATACGAGAAAAGTTAAGAGCTGCTAGCCTTGGTGATTTGATAAATATCATGGCGTATACTGATGAGCCGCTCGTTTCCAGTGACTTTATCCATCAGCCAGAATCGCTGATTATCGATGGGCAGCAATTGATGCAAGTGGGCGAGCAATATAAAGTGTTTGCCTGGTACGACAATGAATGGGGCTATGCCAACAGGCTGCTTGATATGTGCTTGCACCTCGCTTTAAGTAAATAACCTGGTTTGCAGTAAATGTTTTAAAAAAAGCACGGGGTAAAAAATTTTGGCGCACGCTAAGTCATTGATTTAAAACTGGCTGTAAATTAATTTCATTTTTTTAATATGAAGCGCTTGCATTATACGATGATATCTATATAATGATGCACCAATGGAGACGTGGCAGAGCGGTTGAATGCACCGGTCTTGAAAACCGGCAAGGGTTCATAGCCCTTCGAGAGTTCGAATCTCTCCGTCTCCGCCAAATTCGAAAAAGCCCCAATCAGTTATTGATTGGGGCTTTTTTATGTTTGCATAAATGCGGTTTTAACTTAGCGGGCACTCTATATAGTCAAAATATCCTAAAAACGCGACGGTATTATTGATATCAATTTTTTGTAGCCTCTGTCTGCGCAGGCACAGCAAGCAAGGAAAATTTATACCAGTCGCACATCATTATACCCCTGTCTTATATGAACTCTCTATTATTTCGCCAGCGTTTGCTTAAATACTACTTCTTGCCCATCCATTAATACCAGTGTGCCTTCGCTAATCTCAATGTGTATGTCCGTATGATTTTTAATCGCGCGCATGACATTGATATCTTCAATACTGCTTTCGATGATGATTTTGCCAGACTGTTCAGGTTCGATTGGTGGCTGGAACTGGGTCAACGGTACATTAAAGCTTTTACTTTTGGTCAAATTGGCCTCTTGCATGGTGAGCTTACCCTTAAAGCTTTTAATCGCTACCTTACCGTGGTTTGACAGCATAAACTGTAGTTTTACTTGGTTTAGACTATCGCTATCGCTGGTTCTGACGGGCAGTAAAGCGACAGGGTAATTTTGTGCTTTGGCAGTATGCACTTGCGGACTGGTGACAATCGGGCTTTTTTTGCCAGTAGGATTATTTGGATGCAAGCGCTCATATTCACGCTGCTGGATAAGGGCTTGCTTGATGGTGATACGTGGCATCGCTCCGGACTCATACGCGCCGCTGAGCTTCATACGTAGCATATAGCGGCTCAAGAGCTGTCTGTCAGCCTCAGGCAACCGCTCAAACGTATCGCCAAGCTTTTTTTGCCATTGGTCAGAGTTGGTTGGTATGGTCTGCCTGCTTGGATCTGCTGGCGGCTGCATGCAACCATTGATAACTGGCAACATCGCTACAGTAAATGCCAATAACATGGCCTTTTTTATATAGCGTGCACGGCCTGCGTGTTTATATAAACCAATCATCATATGCCTCCTTTTCAACCCATATAGATACTAATAACTTTTATACCAATATAGCGCCTATCAATATAGCGCTTATGATAATTTTGTATGTTTGTTTATCGCTAATGGGTATTCGATGTTATTAAGCGCATTGAGAAGGGCATATTTTACGTAGCAAGTTTAAATTAAATAGCAAAAAAAAGACCAAGCGCCGTTAAGCAAACTTAGTCTTTTTTTGTATGTATGATAAGCCAAATGCTACTCTTTATCCTGCAGCTCAGACAGCGGGTGGGTGGTAGTATTATTATGCGTGACCACAATCGCCTCATCAATGATACGTTGGCTGACCCCACGCTTACGTAGGCTTTCAATAAACACTTCATCATGCGCCAAGGTATAATCTTGATGGTCGCGATCCAATCCTTGACGGATATAAAGACGAATCAGACCTTGGATACGTTTAAAGCCCAGCTCTGCTGAGGTAGACTCTAATAATCTAATCATCTCTTCAGACAAGCGAATACTGATCGGACGCGTGATTTTTTGCGGATGATCAGAGAATTTATTTTTTATACGAACAGGTATCATAATAAACCATTACTTTTAGTGAGTAGGAATAAAACACTCAGACAAAAACGAACTTGGTCACAGCCACTCCTACCATACAATAAAAATCGCCAAAAGAACACCGTCGCCGTATGAATATTGTGTTGGTGAATAAGGTAAGCTATTAAGGATTAAATAGCGACCATAAAAAAACCTCCATCAAATATTTGATGAAGGTCTTTTAGAATATGGCTCTCCAACCTGGGCTCGAACCAGGGACACACGGATTAACAGTCCGTTGCTCTACCAACTGAGCTATTGGAGAATAAGTTGTGATAACGGTTAATTAAACAAGTTTTACAAAGCCTTTGGTAGGTGCGATTGCTTATCTTGTTTGCGTTATGTGGGGCACATTTTAGCCAAGTAGTTCTGGGCTGTCAACCTTATTAGGCGATAAATAATAAATATAATTATAAATAGGATAAAATTGTGGGTGTTTCTTGTTAAAGCGGCGCCTTTATTGACGGTGACGATGATTGCTGCTGCTAAAATGTGTATAAAAATTAATTTTTCTTAATATTATAACAACTTACTTTATTCCTTAGTTTGATAAGACTATCTATTTGAAACTAAAGAAAAACCTTATATTACTTTAACCCTTAAAATCTCTATTTCACGCACTCATATAAACCTATAAAATAGTTAGCCCAGATTTTTTATCGTTTTGTTTAACTGACTGTTTCTAATTCAATACTTTCTACCAATATAGGTGCCCTACATATGAGTCCAACCATGATTGCTTACGGTTACCTTGCCATCGCTATTGTCTGCGAAGTCATTGGCACTACCTTTTTGGTCAAGTCAGAGCAGTTTACGCGCTTTGTGCCCACGCTCATTATGGCGGTGCTTTATGCGATTTCGTTCTATTTATTAACCCAAACCATAAAAATCATCCCTATTGGTATAGCTTATGCATTATGGGGCGGGCTTGGTATCGTATTGACTTCATTAGTAGGACTGTTCTTTTTTAAGCAAACGCTCGATACCGCAGCGATCATCGGCATTGCGATGATTGTTGGTGGGGTAGTGGTGATGAATTTATTGTCTAATTCGGTGGCACATTAAGTAAACAGGCATTAGTAGTCGTTAAACATTGAAACGTCAAGGACAAACACATTGACCACATTAAAGTATATCGCGCATTACTCTGAGCAAATTCAAAGCCAAGCGGCGACGCTGATTAGCACGGGCAGGCTGGGTGAGTATTTGGATAAAAACTATCCAAACCGTCACCAAGTACAAAGCGATAAAGCGCTATATCAATATATTAATGAGATCAAAAATCAGTATATGCGCAAAAGCAGTCCGCTGTCGCAAGTTTCTTATAACAGTAAGCTTGCGGTGCTCAATCAGGCACTTGGCATTCATACCTACCAATCGCGCGTGCAAGGCAACAAGCTAAAATCACATAATAGCATCACGGTAGCCAGCCTATTTAAAGAAGCGCCGCCTGAGTTTTTGCGAATGATCGTGGTGCATGAGTTGGCACATTTTAAGGAGCAAGAGCATAACAAGGCCTTTTATCAACTTTGCTGTCATATGGAGCCGAACTATCATCAATATGAGCTTGATACTCGTTTATGGTTGCATTGGCGCGAGTGCTAATCTATCGTGATGAAATAAAAGCTAACAATAATGCTAAGTTAATAAAATAGTAACAGGGCTAATGACGATGAATAAAGCCGCTGTTTTAAGAGTAAGGTAGTCTATGAGTCAGTCAGCGCCGCAGTCCATGGCTAAAGGTAAAAAAGCGTGGCTCATTCCTGTGCTGTGTCTCATCGCGGGTGGTGGATTGATCGGTATTTCTACCAATCTAGCCAAATTTGCCGGCGAGGTCGGTCTGACGCCGCTAGCATTTCTGTTTTGGTCTATTACGGGTGCGGCGTTAATTTTATTCAGTTATGCGCTTTTTCGCCATGAACTGCCGCCGTTAAGTAAATCAACCCTGAGCTATTATTTGGTTGCGGCGTTGGTGAGTGTGGCAGGCTCCAATCTCATTTTCTTCTCCGCTATTCCGCATGTCGGCGCCAGTTTTGTCGCCTTGATTATTTCTCTGCCGCCGCTATTGACGTATCTCGCCGCTATCATTCTAAGAATAGAGCGCTTTAACAAGCTGCGCGCGCTTGGCGTGGTCGCGGCACTTGTCGGCGCCGGGGTGCTCGCCGCCCGTAAATTCGCTGCGCCCGATGCCAGTGTGTTTTGGATTGGGCTAGCGCTTTGTGGTCCGGTCTTATTGGCAATTGGTAATATTTATCGCACCTTATATTGGCCTGATAATCTCTCTCCGAGCGCGCTGGCACCGGGTATGCTGATAGCCGCATCCGTGCTACTTGGTTTGTTTAGCATTTTACCTAATTATTCTCTTGCCGTTCCGCTAGCTGAGATGTTGCCGTTAGGGTTGATTGCAGTGCAGGCGTTCGTTTTCGCTGGTCAGTTTTTACTGTTATTTTTACTGCAAAAAACGGGCGGCCCAGTATTACTAAGCTTATTAGGTTCGGTTGGGGCGGTCGTCGGTGTGCCTGTCGCTATCTTTTTGCAGGGAGAAAGTCCGCCAGAAAGGTTGTTTTTGGGTGCATCCTTGATAGCGCTTGGTGTCGTGTTGGTTACCTATGGCGGGGTAAAAATGGCGGCATCAAACCAGCAGACTCGATAAAGGGTGGGCTTGCGGCTAAAAGGGGTAAAAAGTAGATAAACCGTTAAGTTTTTTTAGGATTGAAAGATTAGGTTTAAATGTCCGCCGTCTTTGTCATACGATTGAGCATGGCTGCTAAGCGCGCATTGTTATCGGCAATATATTTATCGCCAAGCGTTATTATCTCAGTAGGTGATTGTACGGTTTTAGGATAGTTAATTAGTCCTTTTTGAATGGCATTGTCGCCATTTGCTACCATCTTAACGATGCTTTCTTTGGTGACTTCAAAATGACACTGCCAAGCCATGACCCAAGTGCCAAGCGCTTTTTGCTGCGGCGTTTGATAAAGAAAGCCTTGATTAGGCCATGCTGCTGATGTCGCTAACGGAATCGCTCCTTGTGGATATTCAAACCCATCGCCATGCCAATGAAAGACCGTAAACGCCTGCTTTGGTAAGTCCTGTAGTAAAGGATGCGCCTGAGCGTCTTTAGTCAACTGAATGGGTAACCAGCCGATTTCTTTTACGCCTGCCGGCTTTACGCTCGCCCCCAAGCAGTGCGCAATAAGCTGCGCCCCTAAACATACACCTATCACTGTCTTTCCGCTATCCATACTTTGTTTAATCAGACGTTTTTCTTCAATTAACCAAGGATGGTTGTCCTCATCGTGGACACTCATCGGCCCGCCCATCACAATTAACCAGTCAAAACTGCCAAGCGCTGGCAAGGTGTCTTTATGATAAGAACGCGTGTAGGTAATAGTGTGTTGATGATTAATTGCCCAATGCTTAATAAAGCTGAGGTCTTCGTAATCTGTGTGAAATAAGGCATGAATGCGTAAGGTCATCTGATGATCTCGATTAAGAAGTTGTATTTTTATAATATTGACAGTCTATAAGGTATTGTCTGTCTTAGATAGTGGAAACTATTTAGAGTACTCTAATTCTCTTAAGTGTTTCATTATAAAGCGTAAAATTAGCTATTCTTATAATAACCTAATATTGTGATAGAAAAGGCTTGCAAAGTTTTAAAAACTTGCTAAAATGCATGTCCTAAATAGGCGTATAGCTCAGTTGGTTAGAGCGCTACCTTGACATGGTAGAGGTCGTTGGTTCGAATCCGATTACGCCTACCAGATTCGAAAGCCCCAATCTTTATGATTGGGGCTTTTTTTATGCCCATTTTATAAGGGTTGTAGCAGAGATCGAAAGTATACATCCGGCAAAAACTCTGTTTGTCTATCCGTAAGTTAAATCCGTTAAAAAGTCCGTGTGCCTAAAATGTGCCCAAGGCGTGCCTAACGTATTTTTGGCTCGTTAAATAATGGAGCTTTTTGACCTCAACCTTAAGTACTCTCAATGTTTGCATTTTACATGCTTCAAAAGCCGGTATTAGCGAAAGCCCAAATCATCACGTGATTTGGGCTTTTTAATGTCTAACACATATGCCAAATCGTATCTAAATCTGCAGTTAACTATACAGCTCGAGCTTATTGCTAACTTTTCTTAGGTTCTAGCGCTTGTACATTCTCCGCATCGGAGCTAGCAACATCAACATATTCAAAGATATCTCCAACCCCAACTTCTAAGAATTCACACAGCTTATCGATAGTATCAAAATCAATTCTTGATGATTGGTCGTTATATATTTTATGTAACGTCGTTTTGCTGATTCCTGTCGCGCGTACGGCATCCGCTACCTTTAGTCTTCTTTCGGCTAACAAAGTCGGTAAATGATTAACTATCACATCAAAACTCCAATCTTAGTTGTAAAAAGTACTTGCATAGTTATAAAAATATGTTAAATTACAACTATAGTGTTCAAAAGTACCATTATAATTAAACTTTATATAAGGAATGTATTATGTCACATACTTACCTGACAACCCAAGAGCTTTCTGAGCGTATCAAATACAATCCTCGCACGATCCGTAATGAGCTTAAGGATAGCGTACTTATTGAAGGCATTCATTACATACGTCCTTTTGGTGGTCGCAAGATTTTATACGTTTGGGAAGAAATTGAAAAAGACATGCGCACTGGTATCACCGGTAGCATCAACGCCATGGCACTGCAATAAGGAGAAATATGATGGCTAGCATTAGAGCACGTAAAGGTAGCAACATGCTATTTGTTGATTTTTATTATATGGGCAAACGCTGTCGGGAGACGACAAACCTGATAGATACTCCGGCAAATCGTAAAAAGCTTGAAAGTATTATTTTGAATATGGAAGCCGAAATTAGGTTAGGTATTTTTAATTATGCTAAATACTTTCCGAAAAGTGATAAGGCTGCAGAAATGGTAGCTTTAAACGATCGTAAGGAATGCATTAATACTAACGTTCCTTCCTTCAAGCAGTTCGCAACACTGTGGTTTTCTGAAAAGGAAATTGAGTGGCGCGATACTTACAAGCGCAAAATACAGGAGATTATTGATATGTATTTGCTTCCTGAGTTTGGTACTAAAGCCATTCATGTCATAAAAAAGACAGATGTATTAGCCTTCCGTTCATCGCTCGCCAAAGTAACGTACGGAAAAGCTAACAAACATCTGTCAGCGGCACGCATCAATTCGATAATGGTACCTTTGGGTATGATACTAAAAGAAGCCGCTAAACGCTATAAGTTTGATAACCCTTATTATGATATCAAGGCACTCAAACAGCCTAAAACTGATATTCAGCCATTTACACTGGAGGAAGTCTGGAAATTCATCAATGGTGTAAGAGCTGACTATCGTAATTATTATCTTGTGCGCTTTTTTACAGGTATGCGTACGAGTGAGATTGATGGGCTGACATGGGATAACGTTGATTTCAATCGTCGTGAGATTGTCATTAAGCAGGCGTTAGTTAAAGGCAAGATTGTCCCTCCTAAAACACAGGAGTCTTATCGAGCCATTCAAATGTCTCCATGGGTCTATGAGGCTCTGAAAGAGCAGCAAGAAATCTCCTATAGGCGTTCGGATTATGTGTTTTGCTCACATACGGGTGAGCCATTGGATTATAACAATGTGAATAAGCGTATTTGGCATCCCACACTTAAAGTTTTACGGTTGAAGAAGCGCAACGCCTATCAAACACGCCATACTGCAGCGACTTTATGGTTAGCGGCAGGTGAGAGTCCTGAGTGGATAGCCAGTCAAATGGGCCATTCGACAACTAAGATGTTATTTAATACTTATAGTCGCTATGTGCCAAATATGACACGACAGGATGGCAGCGCTTTTGAGGCGCTCGTAAATCGAAGCCAGATTACTCAAGCATCTACTGACAAGGAGACGTCAAAATGAAAATTATTGATTATGACAAGCTATTTGCCGAGTTTAAGCCTAATGGCTATGTCAGTGAGGATGCCCATACTATCGCTAATATGTTGATTTATGATTTGTGTATTCAACCTGGTTATAATCTAGCACGCTTTTTAGAAATCAAGCCTTGCTTTGATAACCATATGGCAATACGTATATGGGTACAGAAGCGCTTGGATGCGAGTCTTGGATATTTGGTTGATGATATGTATGTTCAACTACAAAGCGAGATTTACGAGCTACTACCGCCGTCTGGTTATGGCTACTAACGAGGAGAATATCATGAGTGTTAACTTTGTGTTCGACTCAAGCCTAGATGATGTAGCAAAGCGTTTGTGCTATCAGTATTGGTCATACGTATCACCCAATGACTATATCGCTCATCTAAAGATACTTTGCTACGATTACAATATAAGGTCTGATGAGTTGTTTGCTACGCTTGCAAAATGCCAGGTTTATTTGGGTGATATACATTGCGAGTATTGCGGTCGTCCTTATCAACTCGATGTGCCAGCAGATATCCCCCATGCAAGACAACATAAATCTTGGTTTTGTGATGGATGCATCAGTTTTTCTGGGGGACAGCTTACGGTTAGTAGGTAGGTATTTGATAATACTTGATAACCAGATGGCCTAGGCTGTCTGGTTTTTTATTGTTTGTTATTTTTTTCTATGTCAAAAGCTTAGCGTTTAATCAGTCTTTTTGCGAGACTTCTAAGTCACCTATGCGGTGATGAAGTGGGAATGTCTGTTACTGGCGGCGAGGACAAATTTCTAAGTCACCTATGCGGTGATGAAGTATTAGTAAGTGACTTAACTATATCAATACAATTTCTAAGTCACCTATGCGGTGATGAAGCTGTTTGCATAGCTCGCTTTCTTGTTCAGCATTTTCTAAGTCACCTATGCGGTGATGAAGTATCATTAGCATAGGGTTGTAAGTCTGCTAATTTTCTAAGTCACCTATGCGGTGATGAAGAACAAGACTTTGATTATATAAACGACATTGATTTTCTAAGTCACCTATGCGGTGATGAAATAAAACTTATTTGGAGAAAGGGTATGAAACTATTGATTGCAAATATGAACTGTGGCGGTTGTGCCCGTGGTGTGACAGCAGCTATTCAGAATATCGACTCAAAGGCCAAGGTTAAGATTGATTTAGCAGCCAAAGTGGTCAGTATCGAAACCATCGCCAGTATTGAGCAGATGACAGCTGCTTTAGCAAAAGGCGGTTTCCCTGCACAAGCGCAATGAATCAGCCTTATAAACGCGCAGCCTATCTGTTTGACAGAAAGGACGATGGGCTGAATCACATCTGAAAATATTGACCAGTTGAAAAAAATCTGACATGGGCAACTGCATCTTAGTGATGCGTTTGCCCCGCGCCTTTGGTTATAGGTCTATTTTTAATGATAAAAAGTGGACAGTGTTATCAAAATGAATACTTTATCTATGACACGAGTTATCGGCAAGCGCATGCAATATTCCGCAGGATTCAGCTAGCGCTTCACTTGCGCATTTTTGCCGCAACGCTAGTAGATGTTGCTTTAATTGTATCAGCTCTTCCATACGTGTCTCTACCGCATCGATATGCTCATCCAATAGCACATTGACCTCACCGCAGTTTTCATCAGGTTTATCTCTATATTGAAGCAGGGTTCGTACTTCATCCAAAGTCATATCGAGCGTACGGCAGTGCAGGATAAATTGTAGACGCTCAAAATGCGCTTCATTATACAAACGATAGTTGCCTTGGCTACGCGCAGGTTTTGGTAATAACCTCTCTTTCTCATAATAGCGAATGGTTTCGACCGTCGCACCGGTGCGCGTGGCAAGCTCACCAATTTTGATTAGCATGTGTATCTCCTTAAATAGTATTTTCTATTATCTAAACAATAAAGTAACTATAAGGTTTGCTGATAAAAAATCAAACCTCTTTATCGTTAAAAGTCTTGACCCTAAAGTTACTATAGGGTTCATACTGCCTTTAACAAGAGGAGAAGTGATTATGCAATATCATATTGAAGGTATGGACTGTGCCAGTTGTGTTGGTAAAATCGAGCGGGCGTTAATGCGAATACCTGGTGTCTCTGAGGTTCAGTTAAACTTTGCGACTCAAAAGCTAGAGCTAACCTTGGCGCCTGATACGAATACTGGCGTTAAAGATATCGAGAAAACCATTAAAAGCCTAGGGTTTGGTGTGTCAGCGTTAACGGGTCAACAAAATGAGAGGGGCAATGATGGTAATCAATCAGCGGTGGACAATCAGCGCTGGTGGCAAACCATAAAAGGCAAACAGGTCATTGGTACGGGGCTTTTGATGGGTGCCGCATATGTATTGTCTTTAATTTTCCCTGAATATGGCGCATGGGCTTTTATTGCCGCTGTGGCTATCGGTGTCCTACCATTTGCTCGCAAAGCTTCTGCACTGGCGTTAGCAGGATCGCCTTTTTCAATTGAAATGCTCATGTCTGTTGCGGCTATTGGCGCGCTTATCATAGGTGAAGCTGAAGAAGCGGCTGCCGTGGTCTTTTTATTCTCGGTTGGGGAGCTATTAGAGAGTGTCGCAGCTAATCGTGCGCGCGCAGGAATCAGAGCATTATCGTCGCTTGTGCCAAAGACAGCTATTTTACTGGACGCGCAAGGACAACAACGTCAGGTGGCAGCGACTTCACTACAAGTGAATGATAAGGTGCTTGTGCGTCCTGGTGATAGAGTCTCTGCTGATGGCGTGATTGTTCAAGGTACGTCTAGCCTTGATGAGTCACCTGTGACGGGAGAATCTGTTCCTGTTGCCAAAACCATAGGCGATGAGGTCTTTGCTGGATCTATCAACGTTGATGGGGTACTACAAATACGCGTAGAAAAAACAGCGGCAGATAATACAATTGCTCGTATTATTGAGCTTGTGGAGCGGGCACAAGCGTCCAAAGCACCGACTGCACGCTTTATTGAAGCCTTTAGCCGCTACTATACGCCTATCGTTATGGCGATTGCGGCTTTAGTGATTATTATCCCACCTCTACTGATGGGAGCAGAATGGGGAGTATGGCTATACCGTGGTTTAGCGCTATTACTGATCGCCTGTCCTTGTGCTCTTGTGCTGTCAACACCTGCCGCTATTGCCTCAGGTTTGGCTGTCGGCACGCGCCATGGACTGCTTATCAAAGGAGGTAATGTCATGGAGTTGGTGGGTCAGGTCAACACTGTCGCTTTTGATAAAACGGGTACTTTGACCGAGGGCAAACCTCGAGTAACCGATATCATTGATTTTAAAACAGTACATGGCGATGCTGAGGGTCGCGATAAACTACTGTCACTGTTTGCAAGTGTCGATGCTACCTCCAGTCATCCGCTTGCTATCGCTATTGTGGATCATGCCAAAGCCGCTAAGGTAGTCATACCTGGATCCTCCAACGCCTTTGCGACCGCAGGTAAAGCGGTTCATGCAACGGTTGCTGGACGCTCTTTGGCCATCGGCTCACCAGTCTACGTCGCTGAGAAAGTGATGTTGCCAGCTGAGCAGCAGATTCAAATTGAGATGCTACAAAATGATGGTAAAACGGTTTCTATTTTGTTTGATGAGCAAACGAGGGAGGCGCTCGGTTTGGTCGCTCTACGTGATGAGTTACGAGAGGATGCAAAGCAGGCCATTGCCCAGCTTAACAAGATGAACGTGCGCTCCGTCATGCTCACAGGTGACAACAGTCGTACGGCAAAAGCGCTTGCCAGTCAGTTAGATATAGAGTGGAAAGCTGAGCTGTTACCTGAAGACAAGCTACGTCTACTCAGTGAGATGCAAAGCAATAGTAAAATAGCGATGATTGGTGATGGTATCAATGATGCACCCGCTTTGGCAGCGGCAGACATTGGCATTGCGATGGGCAGTGGCACGGATGTGGCTATCGAAACGGCTGATATTGCCCTATTAAAAAGCCGCGTGATAGACGTTGCTAACCTTATTGCCTTATCCCGCGCCACCATGAGAAATATCCATCAAAATGTCATATTTGCACTTGGGTTAAAGGGCATATTTCTGATAACCACTGTGCTCGGCGTGACAGGGCTTTGGATTGCTGTGCTAGCGGATACTGGTGCTACAGTACTGGTGACGCTGAATGCATTGCGTTTACTGCGTTTTAAAACAAGATCTTCCGATTAATTATCATTAAAGGATAAGGCGGTCGCAACTACATTGGGACCGTTTTATTAAACCTATCTCCTGCCTACAAGCAGTCAATGCACCTACCTTTAATCCAGAAATCGCCTAAACCTATCACTCTTCATCCAGAGTAAATCTGCGCCGATATTCGCTAGGGGTCAAACCAACAATGCGCTTAAATATTTTACGAAATGCACTAACATCACTATAACCCACCTTCCACGCTATTTGCTCAACAGGCATTAAAGAGAACTGTAGAAAGTCTTTTGCACTACCAATGCGTAATCGCTGACAGTATTCTGTTGATGTCATGCCCGTCGCCTTATGGAAACGGCGCAGAAAAGTGCGCTCCTCTAACTGCGCACAACTGGCTAGGGTGGATAAATCAATAACCCGTGCTTCTGTTTTTTGTAGCCAATGCTGCACCTTTAGTATGGCGGCATCACCATGAGTGAGGTTGGGAGAAAACGCACTGTAATAGCATTGTTCACGCCTTGAGGGGTCAATTAACAATGCACGAGCGGCCTCATTCATGACCTGTGAGCCAAGAAAGCGGTCAACCATCCTAAGCCCCAAGTCCGTCCAAGCCATCGCGCCACCAGCGGTCACAATATCACCGTCTTCGATAATAATGCGATCGACATCCAGATCGACATCAGGGAAGCGCTGTTCAAACTCTTCTACATAACCCCAATGCGTCGTTGCTTTGCGTTTGGATAGGAGTCCCGTCTCGCCCAGTAAAAAAGCACCGGCGCAGACGGATGACAGTATCACCCCTGTCGAATGCTGCTTTCGAAGCCATTCCAGCCATGGTGCCGCTGCTTGCTTTGCAATTGGCGTCTCTAACGTGGGTGGAATGATGATAGCTGCTAACCTTCCTGAGCCATCAGGATTGCTCGAAAAATTGCAGGTAGGACGCAGATTAGAACCCTTAATTTCCCAGTGACTGACCTGTAAAGGCAGATCCGTTGTATCTTGATGTTTGGCAGCGATTTTACTGGCCACCATCAGTAAGTCAGTCAGCCCAAGGATGGCCGCCATTTGTGCTTTCTCATAGACAATCAAGCCTATTTCAATAGCATGTTTTTGATTCATATGTCGTTATTAACCTCTTATGTGTCGATGTAGCCACTCGTTAGTGTAGCACAGAGCTTGTAAAATAGACGCCTATACAGTCACTTTGATAAAAAAAGGAATCATCATGAGCACAAAAGCACTGATCGTTGTCGATATTCAAAATGAGTATTTTCCGCAAGGTAAATTATCACTCGTTGGTATTAATGAAGCCGCTGATAATGCAGCTTTGGTGATTGAGTCTGCTAGAGAAAAAGGCCATACCGTCATTCATGTTCGTCATGAAATGCCTTCTGCTGACGCACCAATCTTTACGCCTGGTACTGATGGTGTAGAAATCAATGAGAAAGTAAAGCCTATAGAAGGTGAAGCCGTTGTTGTGAAGCATTACCCCAATTCGTTTCGTGAGACCTCTCTTAAAGATCTGCTTGATAAAGAAGACATCAAAGACGTTACCGTGATTGGCGCCATGAGCCACATGTGTATTGATGCAACCGTTCGTGCTGCGGTTGACTTTGGCTATACAACGACCACCATCCATGATGCCTGTGCCACGCTTGATCTTGAATTTAATGGCACGACCGTACCCGCAGCTCATGCTCATGCCACCATTATGGCAGCGATTGAGTTTCTATATGGCGAAGTGATTGACACCCAAACTTGGATTGCGCGTTAGTCATAAGTTTTTAAGCAAACCATTATTAACTCATAATATAGACTCATCAATAAGGCATCAAATTATGAATATAGCGAAATCGCTCACCAGTACCACGCTGTTAAGTGGCGTGATGTTGTTAACCGCATGTACCACCTTTGCCACTCCAGCGGCTAATCCTAACGCTGACAAACAGACGGCGACTAATACGGTGGAATTTCAGCAAATCCGTAATGCCACGATCAAGCTCGATTATGACGGTACCACGTTTTTAGTCGATCCGATGCTCGCGGCTAAAAACGCTTATCCAGGGTTTGCAGATACGTTAAATAGCCAAATACGCTATCCAATGGTAGATTTGCCGGTATCTGTTGCAGAGGTACTAAAGGCTGACGCCATTATTTTAACCCATCTACATGCGGATCATTGGGACGATGCTGCACGCAACCTGGTCCCTCGTAATATGCCAATTTTTACCCAAAATGAAGCCGATGCGGCAATCGTGCGTAAAGATGGCTTTACCGATGTCAGAGTGTTGACAGAGCAAGGGGTGGTGTTTAAAGGCACTAGAATCAATAAAACCATCGGACAGCATGGCACTGATGAGATGTACAAAGTTCCAGCGCTTGCTCAGGCACTTGGTAAAACGATGGGTATTGTGTTCCAAAAGCCAAACTACAAGACCGTCTATGTAGTAGGGGATACCATTTGGAATAAAGACGTAGAGAATGCGCTGACTCGCTACAAGCCTGATGCGGTCATCCTTAATACAGGCTATGCAAAGCTGTCTACCTTTGTCGATGACTCTATTATTATGGGTAAAGACGATGTATACCGTGCGTATCAATTCTCACCTAATGCTCAGATAGTTAATGTGCACATGGATACGGTCAATCATGGCGCACTGTCGAAGGCAGAGCTGCGCCGTTTTATCGAAGAAAAACACTTAGACAAACAGCGTGCGCTTGTTCCTAATGATGGTCAAACCTATAAATTCTAGTTCTTTAGAAGTCAATTTTTAGAAGCTTCCCTGTGTGGCAATGCTCAAAGTGTGTTGCCACATATAATAAACACTGCATAACTGAGACAGTTTATGAATATGCCAGGTAATGAGGATGCGACCTCCAAAAAAAGCCTATCACTAGCAACTGAGCAGCTAACAGCAGCAGGCTTTACAGTAGACGCACATCATGTGTCTGCCTCCGATGCTGTTGATGGATTATTGGCTTTTCAAAAGCAAAATGCGGTCGATATTATTGTCATTGGCGCTTACGGACATTCTAAATTCCAACAGTTATTTGTTGGCAGTACTACGACAAAAATCATTGCTAAGACGCTATCACCAGTAATTTTGGTTCGCTAACTTCTTAGTGTAGCCAATTCATTAGAAAACGAATACAGTAGGGCTAGGATAAAAACTTTACCACTGCTGCATATACCAGCGCAGCAAGTGGCAAGAGTTTTATCCCAGCTCTATATCATCATAAGTGTGTTTTGATTTTAAATAGACAACAGATTCATTGATAAAAATATAATTAGTATACCGCCGCTTTGTACGTATTAGGCAGTTTTAGTGATAGTAACGCGGCGATTGCCACAAACGCACTCGATATCCAAAGACACGCCTCTAAACCAAATTCTTGGTAGACCCAACCTGACAGCACCGTACCAATCAATCTGCCCATCGCGTTTGCCATATAGTAAAACCCCACATCCAATGACACGCCATCACTATCAGCATAGCTGACGATCAGATAGCTGTGTAACGAGGAATTGACGGCGAAAACCACGCCAAATATCAGCAAGCCAAGAATAACCGATGCTTGAATATAAAAATCAAAGTATAAGGCCAGCGCGATGGCAGCAGGAATAAACGTCAGATAGCTTGCCCACAAAAAGGCTGCGCGACCCGTTGGTAACACGCCTTTTTTCTTACCTGTAAAGTAAGGTGCAACCGACTGGACGATGCCATAACCGATGACCCAGCTGGCCATAAAACTGCCGACCCACCAGTGACTCCAGTCAAAAGTCGCTGCCAAAAACACCGGGAGGGCCACCACAAACCATACGTCTCTTGCCCCAAACAAAAACAGCCGAGCCGCAGAGAGGATATTGATAGCAGGACTTTTAGAAAAAATGTCTTTAAATTTGGGTTTGTTGGTGGCTTTGCCGATGTCTTCTTTTAAGACTATTAAACTAAACACCCAGACGATGGCCAAAAGTGATGCCATCAGTATCATAGCGCCTTTGAATCCAATCAAGGTCAGTAGCAAACCACCGATAAAAAAGCCAACACCTTTTAGTGCGTTTTTAGATCCTGTGAGGATCGCTACCCATTGATACAGCTTACTCTCAGCATTTTTGGGCACCAGCAGTTTGATTGCGCTTTTGGCACTCATTTTATTCAAGTCTTTGGCGATACCTGATAAGGCTTGGGCGATCATCACATAAACCACGGTGAGCATATCAGCAGGTACAGCGAGCATGGCAAGGGCGACAATTTGTATGGCCAATCCAATATTCATGGTTTTGTTGAGCCCAAGACTGGTGCCAAGCCAACCACCAACCAGATTGGTGATAACCCCAAAAATCTCATAAAACAAAAATAGCATCGCAATGCTTAGTGGACTATAGCCTAACTGATAAAAATGCAGCACAACGAGCATTCGCAATGCGCCATCCGTTAAGGTAAATGCCCAATAGTTGCCAGTGATGACTAAGTATTGCTTCACTTGCGACGATAAATCCGTAACGGATAGCAGTCCCATGATTAACCCTTATCTGCTAGACCAACCATTTGGACCAATTCAGCCGTTCTATTGGCGTAACCCCACTCATTGTCGTACCAAACGTAGAGCTTTACTTGGGTATCGTTGACGACCATCGTCGATAGCGCATCAACGATACTTGAACGTGGATCGGTTTTATAATCAATCGATACCAGTGGACGTGTCTCAAAGCCCAATATGTCTTTTAGCTCAGTTTCAGATGCTTGTTTAAGTAGTTCATTGACTTCCTCAACCGTGGTGCCACGCGCCATTTCAAACACACAGTCGGTCAGCGAAGCATTAGCCAAAGGCACACGAATGGCATGACCGTTTAGCTTACCTTTTAATTCAGGGAAGATATGCGTAATGGCAGTCGCAGAGCCTGTCGTGGTTGGGATAAGGCTCATACCGCAAGCACGTGCCCGGCGTAAGTCTTTATGCGGTGCATCTAGTATCGTTTGGGTATTGGTAATGTCATGAATGGTGGTCATCGAGCCATGCTTGATGCCTATTTTCTCGTGCATCACTTTAACCACAGGCGCTAGGCAGTTGGTGGTACAAGAGGCAGCAGTCACAATGGGATAGATGTCTTTATCATATAAATGCTCGTTCACGCCCATGACGATGTTTAACACGCCTTCTTCTTTGACAGGGGCTGTGACGACGACGCGTTTGACCCCTTGGTCTAAATACGCTTGTAGTAAAGCCTTGGTTTTTATCTTTCCTGAGGCTTCGATGACCACATCGCATAGTGACCAGTCGGTGTCTTCGGTCGCTTTGTTTTGCGTACAAGGAATGGCTTTGCCATTGATAATCATGGACGTGCCTTCGTGGGTAGCGTCGTGATGCCAGCGACCATGCACAGAATCAAACGTCATCAAATGCGCAAGGGTCTTAGCGTCGCCCGCCGGATCATTGATGTGGACGATCTCAATGTCATCCCAGTCAAATGCCGCGCGCATGGTCAAGCGTCCCATACGTCCAAAACCATTGATACCTACTTTGATTGTCATAAAATTGTCCTTTATCTTGTCCAAGTGTTATCAGAAAAAAATATTAAAAATGCTTAGGTTTTTTTAAACCAATGTTGTGTGCGGTTGATAATATAAACTAGCGATAACATCACAGGCACTTCAACCAACACGCCGACGACAGTCGCCAGTGCAGCGCCTGAATGTAATCCAAAAAGCGAGATAGCCACCGCAACAGCCAGCTCAAAAAAGTTAGACGTGCCTATCAAACAAGCAGGACCTGCGATGTTATGCGGAAGTTTTAACCACATGGCAGCGATGTAGGCAATCACAAAAATGCCATAAGTTTGAATGATGAGAGGAATGGCAATCAGCCCAATAATTTGAGGTTTACTGACGATGGTTTCAGCTTGAAAGCCGAAGAGCAGAACCACAGTGGCGAGTAAACCTACCATTGACCAAGGTTTAAGCACTGACAATAGATTATCCAGTGCCGCTTTATCACGGCGCTTATTGAGCATATTGCGGGTCAGTACACCAGCAATCAAAGGAAGCAGAACATAAAGCACCACAGAGATGATTAACGTCTCCCATGGCACCTGAATATCGCTAACGCCTAACAAAAAAGCGGTAATAGGCGCAAAGGCAAATATCATGATGACGTCATTAACGGACACTTGTATCAAGGTGTAATTGGGATCACCTTTGGTCAGCTGTGACCAGACAAAGACCATGGCCGTACAAGGCGCCACGCCTAATAAAATCATTCCCGCAATATACTCTTGAGCCGATGCTGGATCCACCAAATTGGCAAAGAAAATATTAAAAAATAACCAGCCTAGACCGGCCATAGTAAAAGGCTTAATAAACCAGTTAATAACGATTGTTAAAAACAATCCTTTTGGATTTTTACCCACATCTTTAATGGCAGAAAAGTCTATCTGTACCATCATGGGATAAATCATGACCCAAATGAATACCGCGATAACAAGATTGACATGAGCGATCTCAAGGTTTGCAACTAACTGAAATAAATCAGGTTGCCATAAACCCATCACCACGCCAAGAATAATACTTAAACCCACCCAGACCGATAGATAGCGCTCAAAAATGCCCATTACGATTCTCTTAATGTTTGATAGTTATTTATTAATTATTTACAAAAACCGGCTCTGTCAGGTCTGTTTTGCATGACATTTAACCGCTCTATCTCACGCTCAATTAAGTGAGTGTTGTTTTCTGTGGTTTTTGCAACCACAATCTTTGCCCATACAGGTAACTCAGGATTGATACGATAAAATACCCACTGACCGTGTTTTCGATCAGTGATGACGTTTGCCTTTTTTAACACAGCAAGATTGCGTGAGATTTTGGGCTGACTGTCCTCTTCCAAGGCTTCCATCAATTCGCACACACACAGCTCACCATGATATTCGATCAGCATCAACGCTTTGAGTCGAACGTCATCCGTCAAGCTTTTGTAAAAGGTAATGGGATCAAAGTCAGATGATGCCGTGTCTTCTGTATTGACGGCAGTCTTTGTGAGGTTATGTTTTTCTACAGACAGAAACATCGTTAAGCGACTGTTTAATTCACTCAAGGTAGTGGTAAAGGGATGACTGCCAGCACGTGTTTTTGGGTCAGGGATATCCCACGCCAGTTGCTTGGCCGTATTGGGGTAGCTTCGGCATTCGGTACTGGCCTTTTCGCATAAAGTAATGACGTAGTCAAAAAACTGGCTTTCAAACTCGTCAACGTGCTTGGATCTTAAGCCACTGGCGTCGAAGTCGAACCTTTCTAAGGCTTGAATGGTTCGTTCATCTACTTCGCCTTTTTCTATACCTGCGCTATAGACATCATAGAAATGAACCGCCCCGAGATTGTCGGAGACTCAACTTTCTGAGAGAATACGACAATGAAAACACGAAACTATACCCCTGAA